>JAAYIG010000096.1 GCA_012523595.1 Fibrobacter sp. | reverse complement strand
GACTTCGTTCATCAGTACCGCACCATGGATCCTCCTTACATGGAAAGTATCTGGTGGGTTTTCAAAAAGATCTGGGAAAACGAGCTTATCTACCGTGGTTTCCGGGTTCAGCCCTATTGTCCCAGATGCGCGACTCCGCTTTCCAATTTTGAGGTCAACGAGGGATACAAGGATACAACCGGTCCATCCATTACAGTGACATTCCCTCTTGTTAAAGAGCCGCAGACAAAGATCCTGGTCTGGACAACCACTCCATGGACACTTCCATCGAATGTGGTGCTTGCAGTGGGTCCCGATATTACCTATGTCAAAATCAAAGCCGGTGAGGACACTTTCATTCTCGCAGAGGATCGCCTGAGTGCTTATTTTAAAGATCCTTCCGCGTATACTGTTCTGGAGAAGTTCCCTGGAAGCAGTCTCGAGGGCGTTGCGTATGCGCCGATCTTTGAATACTTCAAAGATAAAGACCCGCGCTTTTTTCATGTGACAACTGCTGACTTTGTTTCCACAGAAGACGGTACCGGAATAGTGCATATAGCTCCGGCATTCGGAGAGGATGACTTTCAGGTGGGGCAGCGGCTCAAGCTGCCGATTGTATGCCCGGTTGACGATGAGGGAAAGTTCACGGATGAGATCCCTGAATGGAAAGGAAGACTTGTTTACCAGGCGGATGATGAGATCATCAGGAATCTTAAAGAAAGAGGACGTCTGATCCAGCGTTCGACCATAACACACCGTTATCCTTTCTGTTACAGGTGCGATACGGCACTTATTTACAAGGCGATAACAACCTGGTTCATGAAGATAGAGCCGCTCAAACCGAACATGCTGCAAAACAACCAGTCTATACACTGGGTACCATCTCATCTTCAGAATGGAAGATTCGGCAAGGGTATTGAGAGTGCTCCGGACTGGAATATCTCAAGAAACCGCTACTGGGGAACTCCTATTCCGGTCTGGATCTGCGAGTGCGGTCATACCGAGTGTGTGGGAGGACTTTCTGAATTGCGCAGACTCGCCGGAGGCGGGGATGAGGAGGCTGGAAAAAGGGCCCATGCTGAAGCAGCGGAGAGAATCGGGAAGATGCTCAGGGAGGAGAGCGGCAGCAGGCTGGCGCAGACCGGGCTTGATGTATCCTGGGCGGAGAGACTGACAGAAGTTACAATCAGTCCAGATGACATTCATCGTCATGTGATAGATGAGCTCGAGATAAAATGCCCGAAGTGCGGTAAGGTGATGAAACGTACTCCGGAAGTGCTCGACTGCTGGTTTGAATCCGGATCTATGCCTTATGCCCAGATGCATTATCCTTTTGAGAACAGGGAGAGATTCGAGGCTAACTTTCCTGCTGATTTCATAGCCGAGGGACTCGATCAGACCCGGGGATGGTTTTATACGCTGACTGTTCTGGGGTCTGCCCTTTTCAGCAAGCCGGCGTTCAAGAATGTGATAGTGAACGGGATTATTCTCTCCGAGGACGGAAAGAAGCTTTCCAAACGACTCAGAAACTATGCTCCTCCTCAGGAAGTGCTTGATAAGCTCGGTGCCGATGCGCTCAGGCTGTTTCTGATCAATTCCCCTGCTGTCAAGGCAGAGGACCTGCGGTTCTCCGAAAAAGGAGTGATGGAGATGTCAAGGGCGGTACTGCTTCCATTCTGGAACGCCTACTCCTTTTTCGTTACATACGCTAATGTTGACGGATGGGTACCGGAGGATATGTCGGCTCCGGAGGGAGGAACAGAACTTGACCGCTGGATAATATCCCTGTTAAATGACACTGTGGAGTCGGTAAACAGGGAAATGGAACAGTATAATCTTTACAAAGTGGTACCGCTTCTGGTGGATTATATCGACAATCTTACAAACTGGTATATCCGCCGCAGCAGAAGACGGTTCTGGAAAAGCGAAAACGACCAGGATAAAGACATCGCTTACAAGACGCTCTATTATGTGCTGGTTGAGTTTTCAAAAGTGATGGCTCCTTTTCTTCCGTTCCTTACCGAGGCAATTTACCGCAACCTGGTTGCAGGGAAGATTCCGGGTGCTCCTGAAAGTGTGCATATGTCAAAGTTTCCTGCGGCCCGCAGCGGAGCCACCGATGAAGAACTCGATCTCAAGATGAGTCTGGTGCGCCAGGCAGTATCGATGGGCAGGGCATTGAGGAGCAGGTTTGTGATAAAAACGCGCCAGCCGTTGAGGGAATTTACCGTGATTGTGCGCGATGTCCGGAAAAAGGATCTCCTGGAAACCATGGAATCTCTCATAAGAGAGGAACTGAATGTAAAGAAGGTGCGTTTCGATACAAGGGAGGAAGTGGTTGTCTCGATCTCTGCCAAGCCTAATTACAAGAGGCTGGGGAAGGTTTACGGCCCTAAGATGAAAGAGGCGGCACGGGAGATCGAATCTTTTACTCCTGAAAAAATCGTGGAGCTCGAGAAGGGTAATAAGATCACTGTGCTCCAGCATGATCTGTGCTTCGAGGATATTGAGATCAGGCGTAAAAAGCTTGAGGGGATCGAGGTAGAGACTTTGGGAGAGCTTACAGTTGCGCTGGATACCAAAATAGACGATGAGCTTAGACAGGAGGGAATGGCCAGGGAGTTTGTTAACCGGGTACAGAATCTTCGTAAGAGCAGCGGGCTGAATGTGACAGACAGGATCGTAATCCGCTGTGAGTGTCCCGGGGAGCTTAAGGAGGCTCTGGAGAAATTCCGCGAATATGTCAGCACCGAGACTCTTGCTCTCGATCTTCTTTACAGTCTGCCTGAAGACGGGTCTTCCGAACAGGTGGAGGTCGAAGGGATGACAGTGAAAATCAGTGTGGAGCGCAGGGTATAGCGGAGATGACCCGTAAGAAAAAAAAACCTTTACTTAAAAGATTAAAGAACGGGCTTATCTATCGCGGTGCTCAGGCAGCGTACTATCTTGTAACGAAGCTTCCCCGCAGGTTCGGTATTCGTCTCTTCGGAGTTCTTGGAAGATTTGCGTTTCACCTGACCGGCGTAGACAAAAAGCGTACAATCGAACATCTGCGCTTTATCTACGGTGACAAATGGAATGAGGAGCAGATCCAAATGAATGCCAGAAGAGTCTACCGTGAACTGGGGAAGAATCTCTTTGACATGGTATATCTCTCCAGGCTGGAGAAGGATGATTTCAATCGCATTGTAAGGTACAATTCACTTGGGGAATTTGACCAGGCCTATCGCAGAGGAAAAGGAGTGATAGTCATAACTGCTCACCTGGGCTGTTTTGAGATGCTGCTTCATTTTTTTGCGATTCACGGTTACAGAAGTTTTGCGATTGGAAGAAAGATGTTTGAGCCGCGGCTTGAGCAGTTGATCAGAAAGACCAGGTCCGGACACAATATAGAATACCTTGACCGTTCGGGAAATACCATGAAAATCGTGCGATTCCTGAAGGAGGGAAAGGCTTTTGGAGTGCTTATAGATCAGGATACCAGTGTCGAAGGGGTGTTTGCGCCATTTCTGGGTCATCCAGCTTTTACTCCGTCGGGACCGGTCAAGCTTGCCATGAAAATGGGTATTCCCGCATTTGTGGTCACAACCTGGCGTTGCGGTGATAACACCCATTATGTAAACATCAGTAATGAGCTCAAGATGCTCGATACCGGGGATTTTGAGGCGGACCTGGTGAAGAATGTGGAAACGGCAAATGATCTGATCTGTGAAGCTATAAAGAAGAATCCCATGCAGTGGGTCTGGATGCACAGAAGGTGGAAGAGCAGGGAACATGAAGTCAGGAATGGACAATGAACAGTAGAATGTATTTCATAAGTTCAGTGCTTTTTCTGATTGTGATTTCCTGTTCAGGGAAAAAAGAATCACTCCCGGTTTCAAACGAGGGAATCGAGGTGCCGTTTCAGGAATTCGGACAGGCTGCACTGTATTTTTATAACAAGGATTATGTTCAGTGGAAGCTTGAATCGGAGATAATGCGTAAACCTATAACAGATACCGGTCATATTCTGGTGACCCCAGTGAGACTGACGATGTTTGATTCCGTTGGAAACGCTACCACCAGGGTACTTTCCGATTCCGGGAGTACGGATGGTTCGATGGAGAGTTTCATTGTGTGGGGCAATGTTTTTATCAGGGCAAGGGATTCCCTGGTGATACGGACCGAGAGGCTCTGGTGGAACAAGGGACGAAGGAAAGTGGAGTCTGATACATTTGTCCAGATTGAGACTAAAAAGGGAGATGTCCTCAGGGGTAAAGGTCTTGATGCCGTGGAGGACTTCTCGATATTTTCATTCAAGTCTGATGTAAGTGGAAAGTTTCCCGATTTTAAAGAGCGCATGGAGAGCAATGAGGAACAGGTGTTTTAGATTTTACCTGCTTTTGATGGCTGCTGTTTTCTGTGCCGGGATAATAATGCCCATTACGGTTTTTGCCGCCGCCGGGGAGAGAAAATCTCCCACTTTAGTTCTGGAATCGGCAAACAGTAATGAGAATACTTTTTCCGGTGGTGAATTTGTAAGCATCCTGAAAGGTAATGTTGTTTTTACATACGATGATATCAGGATACGTTCTGATGAGGCGACGTGGTGGCGCAATGAGGGAATGGTTGATTTCCGCAAGCAGGTGAAGGTTACCCGTGGCGCATCGACTCTTACCTGTGACAGGATGCATTTCACCAGGAAGACGAACCTGATAACTGCGAAGGGGAAATTTGATTTTTTTGATACACTGGAGCAGACTCGTCTTACTGGTAAAGAGGCCGAGTATCATGTGCAAAACCGCAATTTCATCCTGCGCGGTAATCCAAGGATGATCCGGTTCGATACTACTGCATCTGAAACACTGACCATAAGCGGAATAACTATGAGCTATTCCGATTCTCTCAAGAGGGCAACAGTGAAAGACAGCGTGAAAATCACCAAGGGCCCGCTTACATCAAAATGCAGGTTTGCGCATTACTTTACAGAGACTAATTCGGCTCAACTCAGGGGCAATCCCAGGGTGACTTATGAAATGCATCAGGTAACCGGAGATTCCATAGATCTTGTCTTTGGGAAGGAGACATTAAGAAGTGCTCTTGTGACGGGACATTCTCACGGGTTTTATGTGGATACTTCGGGAGCAGGAAATGATACCGGATATACGCATGTCTGGGGTGACAGTCTTTACATGACAGTTTCCGATTCAGGGATGCTGGATACGTTGTGGTCGTATGGAAAGGCACTAAGCAAGTATTTTACATCCAATAAACCTGATCTGGTTAATGAGGCATCCGGAAAGGTGATGCTGATGTCTTTTGCGGAGAGGGGGAATGTGGACAGGGTAAAAATCTGGGGCAATGCCCGGAGCAAATACTATATAGAAGAAGATGACAACAGCGGAACAAATGAGGCCAGTGGAGACAGCATACTTGTGGCTTTTCGCAAGGGCAAGGCCTCATTGCTGACTCTTGCGGGAAGGGCAAGGGGAGTATATTTTCCCCGTGGAATGTAAGAGAGGGATATGACTGAGCAGAGCCTTCAGATAACGGAAAAAACAAAGGGTTTAAGTTCTGAGCGTAAAGTGAGGGAGATCAGAACCGAGGGTCTGGTAAAGACCTATAATAAAAGGCATGTTGTTAATGGAGTATCGATAAAGGTAAATCAGGGGGAGATTGTGGGTCTTCTGGGGCCAAACGGCGCCGGAAAGACAACCTCCTTTTATATGATAGTGGGGATGATACGGGCGAACAAGGGGAAGATATTTCTTGACAATACAGATATCTCGAAAAAGCCCATGTATAAAAGAGCCAGAATGGGAATAGGGTATCTTCCTCAGGAACCCTCTATTTTTCGCAAGCTCTCTGTAGCCGACAATATTCTTTCGGTGCTTGAGTATCAAAAGATGAGTGCCAGGGAGAGGAAAAAACGTATGCGCGAGCTTCTGGAGGAGCTCCATGTGGCACATCTGGAGAAGAGTCTGGGGTATATGCTTTCCGGGGGAGAGCGCAGGAGAGTTGAGATCGCGCGTGCTTTAGCAATAAAGCCGGATTTTATTCTTCTTGATGAGCCGTTTGCAGGGGTGGACCCTATTGCTGTTGAGGATATCCAGAGCATAGTGCATGAGTTACGCAACAAGGGTTATGGTGTTTTGATCACAGACCACAATGTCCGGGAGACTTTGCGGATCACGGACAGGGCTTATATTATGAATGCCGGAAAAATTCTCATTTCCGGAACAGCGCGGGAACTTGCGGATAACCCGGAAGCCCGCAGGATATATCTGGGACAAAATTTCCGACTCGATTGACCTATTTGATCCCAAGTGGCATACTTTTTGTTGATATTCTTGTTGCGACTTTTATGGCCGTAGTGAGGGGAGAATTAATATTCCCAACTTCGGCACGAAATGTGATGTATAATCTCTATGTGAAAAAAGGTTTATACTCTGTATCCGAAAAACTTCGCATTGGAATAATTTGGATACAGTAACGATAAAAATCTTTTTCTCTGGTTAAAACGGGAAATCATTTTTTAACCCGGATAATCCGGGTTTAGGGTTTAAGGTAAATTCAAGGAGGATTGTTTGAATCTTGGCTTGGACATGTCACTGAAGCTTCAGCAGAAGCTCTCATTTCAGATGATCCAGTCTCTGAAACTTCTGCAGGTGAACACACTTCAGTTGGAACAGTTGCTCAAGACCGAGCTGGAGATGAATCCTGTTCTGGAAGCAGAGGATGATCTGGATACAGAGATCGATGAGATTGGGGAGCAGGAGGACGCAAAAGAGGAAAAGGAACAGAAAGAGGAAGAAGAGTTAGATATAAACGAGGATTCGATTGACTGGGAAGAGTACCTGGAGGAGGGTTTTGATCTCGGTTATTCCTACAATGAAGAGGTTGACAGAAACGAAGACCGTTATGAGCCTACCCCGGTCTATCAGATCACTCTTGAGGAACATCTGAATAATCAACTTGATGAGAGAAAGCTTCCAGAGAAAACGAAGCTGCTTGTCCAGTTTTTAATTGGCAGTCTCGATACCGACGGTTATCTCAGGATTCCGCTGCAGGATATTGCCGATTACACCCAGACCTCAGTATTCGAGGTAGAGGAAGCTCTTCATCTGCTCTGGACACTTGATCCTCCCGGTGTGGGAGCCCGCAATCTGCGTGAGTGCATGATACTTCAGCTACGCAAGAGAGACCAGAAGGATTCTCTTGCCATGAGAATTGTGGAAGAAACCTGGGATCTTTTTGAAAAGCTTAAAATCCCTGAAATCTCTCGTCACTTCGGAATTGAGCCACGTGAGGTTCAGGAGGCTATCGAGACCCCAAAAACAATCAATCCCAAGCCCGGCTATCAGTACAACCCCGACAAACCTTCAACTATCATTCCTGACCTGATTGTTGAGAAGATAGATGGCAAGTTTGTGGTGATGCTCAATGATCGTTCTGTCCCGATGCTGCATATCAACAAGTCCTACGCTAATCTTATCAAGCGGGGCAGTAATGCCAAGCGGGATGTCAAGAAGTATATCCGGGAAAAATTCAACAGTGCAACCTGGTTTATCCGTTCAATCGAACAGCGTAAAACCACCATGCTCAAGGTGATGTATGCTATTATTGAGCGGCAGACCGATTTTTTTGAAAAAGGTCCACCAAATCTCTCTCCTCTCAAACTTCAGGATGTAGCTGATATGGTGGATATGCATATCTCAACTGTCAGCAGAGTCACAAGCAACAAATACGTTCAGACCCGACATGGGATCTTCGAACTAAAGTACTTCTTCACAGAGGCAGTAGGCCGTGATGAGGAGGGTGCCGATATTTCCTCTGAACGTATCAAAAACCGCATCCGTCAATTGGTGGAATCGGAAAGTACCAAAAAACCGCTTTCCGATCAGAAAATCTCGGATATCCTTTCCAGCGAAAATCTTTCTGTGGCGCGTCGCACAGTGGCAAAATACCGGGAACAGATGAAGATTCTTCCTGCCCGTTTACGTCAGAAATATGAATGACTCTGCTTTGATCGCCCCCTGATCTACATTTAAAAACCCTGTTCTTTATCGGGGTCGGTATCGGCATCGGTATCGATGCTGACATCCCAACTGAGAATATATCTGGTATTAAATCGTGATTTAAGGTGTTAAATCACAGAATTAACTCATGGAGCTATTGGGCATAACTATTCGATTCCGATTCCGATACCGACCCCGAACTTTAAAGCAAGCAGTTGTGGTGTTACAGCTATGGTGTATCATAAACAATATGAGGAAATCGTATAACATAGATGAATCTGTGTGGCAATCAAGACGTATTTTATATTAACTGAATTCGCGGGTTGAGTGTGGACTAAAACTTTTGAGCCTGGAGCAAAGGAAAAATTGCCGCGATTATCCTCAAATGAATCCCCTTCGTTTCCCTCCTGGCTGAAGCGGCCGATTGGGTATTCTGGAAGGCAGAATAAGGTACTGGAGCAGATCCGGGCGGGAGGCCTGCATACGGTCTGCAGAGAGGCAAAATGCCCCAACAGAAGCGAATGTTATTCCAGGGGTGTAGCAACGTTTCTGGTTATGGGTGATACCTGCACCCGTGATTGTTCCTTTTGCAGTGTCACACATGGAAAGCCTGCTGCACTGGATCCAGGTGAGCCTTTAAGGGTTCTTCAGGCTGCAAAAGAACTGCATCTCAGGCATGTTGTGATTACATCTGTAACCAGGGATGATCTCAGTGATGGTGGGGCATCCTTTTTTGTGGAAATAGTGAAATTGTTCAGGGATGAACTGCCAGAGGTAACAATAGAAATTCTTGTCCCTGATTTTCAGGGAAAGTGGGATTCCATAGATCGTGTTGCCGGCTCGGGCCTCCATGTTTTTAATCACAATATTGAGACTGTTCCTTCTCTTTATAAGAAAGTGCGTCCTCAGGCTCTCTACAGCCGTTCTCTTTCAGTGTTGAAAAGAGCATCTACACACGGTGTTGTGGTAAAGTCGGGCTTGATGGTGGGGTTGGGAGAGAGTGAGAGTGAGGTTCTTGAGGTGATGCAGGATTTAAGGGACAATGGATGCACTGTTCTTACTATTGGTCAATATCTTCGTCCATCACCTGATCAGACTCCGGTTGTGGAGTATGTTAAACCGGAGATTTTCGAGAAGTATTCAGTACTTGGGAAGGAAATGGGATTTGTTTCTGTTTTTTCCGGACCTTTTGTAAGAAGCTCCTACCGTGCGGGGGAGTTTTTTCCGGGAATCTAATCATAGGACTACTCTTTATCTTGTACATATGTTACTATATAGAAGTATCTGAAAAAGAATCTTTCCCGCCCTGAGGTGGGAGAGAGTCTTTTTGATTATAAGTACTTAACCATTTTTCAGAAGGAGATGTGACATAATGGAGATTCGGATCACCTCTCGTCACGGTAAATCATCTCAGGCGCTTCAAGAGACTATCACTGCAGAACTCAGCAAAATGGAGAAGTATTTCGATAAGATTACATCATGCCATGTTGTACTGGACAGTGAGCGTATTGACAAGGTGGTAGAGATCACAATGAATACACAGGGTAAGCAGCTTGTTGCTGTGGCTAAAGCGGACAACATTGGAAAGGCGATCGATGACGCTTTGTCTAAAACAGAGAGGCAGCTTAAGAAGCTGAACCAGAAGATAAAGAACCACAAGGCGGAAAAGGTGTAAGAATTCGTGTGAGGGTAGTTGTTATCAAGTGGTAATTGCTGGTCAATGTAAGCGATTAAAGATTAGAGAAAATGATTATGTCCTTTTTTGTATCCGAAAATCCGCACAGAATACCCAGACGATTCAGATACAGAACTAACTTGCATACCTCTTGGGTAATTTGAGGTGGGCGAAAATTATTTTCTCTTTTCTGCGAAAGAACCAGTACCGTTTCAGGGATGAGGTACTGAGCCGAAAGGAAACAGTGTGAAGAAGTCTAACATGGATCTGATAGTTGGTGGATCCATCCTTATCTCTCTTGTGATCTTGATCGCTGGAGTTTTGTGGCTGAAAGAGGTTTCAGTATCTTCAAAGATGGTTTCCTATTCGGTACTGTTTCCCACTGTAGGAACTCTTCAGGTGGGAGATCCTGTGATGGTAAACGGGGTGACTAAGGGTGCAGTTAACTCTATTTATCTTCGCGGTAGTGATGTTGCGGTTGTAATGAATATCGATCAGAGTGTTCCTCTCACTGATTCCTGTCTTTTTTCAGTTCAGAATATCGGGTTGATGGGAGAGAGGGGAATAGGTGTGCAACTATCCCGGCAGGGCAGACCGATTCCTGCGAATACCCGCAAAGACAGCACATTTATCAGGGGTAAATTTGATACCGGAATTGCTGAAGCCATGGGACTTCTGGGTGAGGTTCTGGGTGAGGTGCAGGTACTGGCAGGAAATGTCAGTTCCATAGTCGAGAGTACGGTTGGTGATACGGCTTTCCTGTCTCTGTTTGAGGTGCTTGTAGACAGATTAGATACTATCACCGAAGTGGCACAGTCATTGGTTGTCAAAAACCGTCCATTGATCGACAACAGTATCCGGAATCTCAACACCGCTTCTGCGGACCTGAAATCATTGCTTGATAAAAACAGCGGGCATATAGATGCCATAATGGCAAACGGTGAACAGTTGACATCTTATACTCTTTCAATAGCTGCAAGAGTAGAGTCTCTGACCGTTTCTGTTCAGAACATAATGAACGATGTGGAGAATGGCAGAGGAACCATTGGTCAGCTTGTCAAGGATGATGATTTCTACAGGGAGCTCAAAACTACTGTATCTAACCTTGACACTCTGGTAAATGAAGTACGGGATGATGCGTTGAAACTTAGGATAAAGCTGGGGTTTGGTAAAAAGAAAAAAAATAAAAATTATGAAAGAGCGGCAGATAACAGTCATTAATTCATTGGGAATACATGCCAGACCCGCATCGATGATAGTTCAAACAGCCATGAAATTCAAATCGAGTTTATGGCTGATCAAGGATGGCGCGTCAGCAGATGCAAAGAGCATTATGAGTGTAATGATGCTTGCTGCAGCATACAATTCCAAGGTTACTATACGGGCATCCGGTGAAGATGAAGAGGATGCGGTAAACGCTATTGCGGCATTGTTCGAGAAGAAGTTCAACGAAGAGTAGCCTGCCGGCTGTCCTGCTGATCCAGAAAAAATTATACCGGGAAATAAAGTAAGTGCCTGGGTGACGGCAGAAGAAATTTCATATCTGCCCGGAAAAACCGGGAAACCTGCAGTATTGAAAGTTTTCTGAAACCGGGCTGGGAGGTAAAGGGGAATGAAGGAGATTTTAATCGGACTGGTTGGTGCAGGTACAGTGGGCGGAGGTGTCGTAAAGGTCCTGTCTAAGCGGGCGGATTTTTTCAGGAAGGAACTGGGACTTTCTGTGCGCCTTGCCAGAATAGCGGATAAGGATGTATCGCGTTTTGAGGGGCTTCCGGTAGGGGATGCGATCTGTACTGCCAGCGCTGATGATATTCTTAACGACGAGTCGATTCAGGTGGTTATAGAACTGGTCGGGGGGAAGGGTTTTGCGTTCGACCTGGTAATGGAGTCTCTCAGAAGAAAGAAACATGTGATAACTGCCAACAAGGCGCTTATTGCTGAGCGGGGGCCCGAAATATTCGAGTGTGCCGAGAACAATGGCGTTTCCGTCTACTTTGAGGCATCGGTGGGTGGAGGGATGCCTGTAATAAAGGCGATAAGAGAGGGACTTGCAGGAAACAATCTGCTCTCTGTAAAGACGATTATAAACGGGACATGTAATTATATATTGACAAAAATGACTGCCGAGGGTCTTCCGTTCAGTGATGTACTGAAAGATGCTCAGGCCAGAGGATATGCGGAGGCGGATCCTACGCTCGATATAAGCGGAGGCGATTCAGGGCACAAGGTTGCTATCCTTGCCTCTCTTATAAGTAACGGCTATGTCCCCTTTGATAAAGTTTACCGGGAGGGAATTACCTCGATCAGTGCTGAGGATATCAGGTTTGCAGGTGAGCTTGGTTATACAATCAAACTTCTGGGTATCATAAAGAGGGGCAGCAGTGATGACCGGCTCGATGTCCGGGTGCATCCGGCCATGCTTCATGCGGACCATATCCTGGCCTCTGTATCCAATGTCTACAATGCTGTTCTGCTGGAGGGAGATTCGGTCGGGCAGATCCTTCTTTACGGAAAGGGTGCCGGAGAGCTTCCAACCGCCTCAGCGGTTGTAAGTGATATCGTGGATGTAGCAAGGAATATCGCCGGGTCTTCTCCTGTGCGGATCCCCATGAACCATTATTCCAGTAAAAGAGAAGTGTCTGTAAAGCCAATTGACGAGATTAAAACCAGGTATTATCTCCGCTTTACTGTCATCGATAAGCCGGGAGTGCTTGCCTCGATTACATCTGAACTGGGAAAACATGGAATTTCTATCGCTTCGGTGATGCAGAAAGAGGGATACGAGGACAGAAGTGTTCCGGTTATCATTCTGACGCATTTTGCCTCGGAAAAGGGCATACGCGATTCTGTTGCGGGAATCGAAAAACTGGATATTATAAAAGATAAAACACAGGTTATTCGTATCGAGAGTTAAACTGTGGGGAATTCATGAAATATATAAGCACGAGAGGAAATTCTGACCCTGTCTCTCCCTCCCTGGCCATAAGCCTGGGAATGGTTCCAGAGGGGGGGCTTTTTGTCCCCGCAACTATACCTCATCCGGAAGTTGATTTTACGGGAAAATGCTCTTACAGGGAAATGGCGGAAAAGATACTGATGCCTTTTCTGGCTGACTTTTCTGCAAATGAGCTCCACAGGTGCATCGATCAGGCTTATAACAGTACTACTTTTGATACCGATTCGGTGATTGATATTGTTTCTCCATCATCCGATCTTTCTATCATGGAATTGTGGCATGGGCCGACTGCCGCATTCAAGGATGTGGCCCTTCAGATAATGCCGGGTTTTATGGATGTCTCCAGGAAAAAAACAGGCAACAAGTCTCACACTGTTATCCTGGTGGCCACTTCGGGAGATACCGGAAAAGCGGCTCTGGAGGGGTTCAGAAACCGGGAGGGAATTTCTATTATAGTTTTTTATCCTCACGGTGGAGTAAGCGAGATACAGAAACTGCAGATGGCCACTACGGACGGGGACAATACCTGGGTTGTGGCAGTAAAGGGAAATTTCGACGACTGCCAGACGGGTGTAAAGCGTATCTTCAGCGATGCAGTCCTGCGTAAAGCACTCTCCGGAAGGGGATTTGAGTTTTCATCTGCGAATTCTATCAACTGGGGAAGGCTCTGTCCCCAGATAGTCTACTATTTTTACGCTTACCAGACTCTGGTTGAACGAAAAAAGATTCAGAACGGAGAACCTGTCAACTTCTGCGTGCCGACCGGAAATTTTGGTAACATACTGGCGGCTTATTACGCCAGGATGATGGGGCTGCCGGTAAGGAAACTGATCTGTGCCTCAAATAAAAACCGTGTACTTTCTGATTTCTTCAGCACAGGTAAGTACAATGCCAACCGGGAATTTTATCGTACAACTTCTCCATCGATGGACATTCTTATCTCCTCCAATCTGGAGAGATTTCTTTACGAAGTAAATGGTCACGAAAGTTCACAGGTGATCTCGTGGTACGATTCCCTTGGCCGTTTCGGGGAGTTCAAAATCGGAATGGAACTGAAGTCGCGGATCGACTCGATGCTTCTCTATGGCTGGGTGGATGAGGAAGAGGTACATTCCACTATCAGGGATTTTTACAGAGAAACCGGCTATGTACTTGACACTCACACCGCAGTGGGAACTGCTCTGTGCAGGCGTATGAAAGATATTGATGCTCATACGGTGATCGCTTCTACAGCAAGTCCCTTTAAATTCAGTTGTGAAGTACTCAGCAGTATCGAGGGGAAGAGGTGTGAGGATGAGTTTGAGTCCATAGAGAGGCTTTCCCGGCTTTCCGGAATGCCTGTTCACAGGGGACTTGACAGACTTCGTGAAAGAGAGGTTCGTCACGACCGGGTTATAGGAATTGACAATATGAAAGATACAGTTACGGATATAATAAATACCTTGGAGAAGCGGCGGGGTTGATGCATGAGGATGAAATATGCGATACTGGTCGGGGACGGGATGGCGGATTTTCCCATAGATGAGCTTGGAGGCAGGACTCCGCTGGATTATGCCGACACCAGAAATATGGACAGTATCGTTTCAAAAGGCAGAATCGGCCGGGTCTCAACTATTCCTGAGGGTCTGAAGCCGGGAAGTGATGTTGCCAATCTGTCGCTTATGGGTTACGATCCTGCACTCTATTACAGCGGCCGGGCACCGATTGAGGCCGCGAGTATGGGTGTGAAGCTTTCCCAGGACGACACCGCTTTCAGGTGTAATCTTGTGACAATCATTGACGGACACATGGTTGACTATTCCGCGGGTCATATCGAGACCGAAGATGCGGCAAAGATCATCTGTGAACTCGATGAAAAGTTAAGATCGGAAAGGGTGCGTTTTTATCCCGGGATAAGCTATCGTCATCTGGTAGTGATCTCATCTTTCCCAAAGGGCCTGAACTGTACTCCGCCACATGATATCACCGACAAAGCCATTGCTCCTTTTCTTCCGGCCGGTCCGGGGACAGAGACTGTAGTTTCGCTTATGGAGCGTGCGCATGAAGTGCTTGCGTCAAGCGAGGAGAACAGGAAACGTGTGGCATCGGGAAAGCCGCCTGTGACCGATATCTGGCTCTGGGGTCAGGGACAGGCGGTGAAACTTCCTTTGATTGGTGAACGTTTTGGAATTACCGGATCGGTTATTTCCGCGGTTGATCTGGTTAAAGGGCTTGGGGCACTGGCAGGTTTGCGGATTCGTTCTGTACAGGGTGCTACCGGGTATCTGGGGACAAACTACACTGGTAAAGTGGCAACCGCGATAGAGGCGCTTGAGAGCGAGGATCTGGTGTATCTGCATGTGGAGGCGCCAGATGAGACCTCACATGAGGGGTCTTTACAGAAGAAAGTTCAGGCCATCGAGGAGTTTGACAGGTATGTTGTGGGAGAGATGATCCGTTTTCAGGAAGAGAGAAATGATATGCGTATTCTGGTTGCTCCGGATCATGCCACACCTGTTTCTCTGAAGACACATGCCTCCGGACCGGTTCCCTATGCAATATGCGGCAGGGGCATAGAGGCCGGTACTGTCAAAAGATACACTGAAAAGGATGCTGAGAGCGAGAAACTGCTGACCGGAGCAGAGCTTTTTGAATCCTTTATCAAAGGATACCAGAATGGCTGTGCGGTTTTTTGAAAAACTGATTACCTTTTTCTTCGATGTATTGTCTATCAACATTGCCTTTTTCACGGCATTCTGGCTTCGCTACAAATCAAATCTTTTCCCTGAGGTTTACAATCCATATCTCGATCTGGCATCATACCTCCAGCCATCAATTATTGTATCCGGCTTGTGGGTTATTCTCTTTTTTCTTACAGGTCTTTACAGAGACTGGTACAAGGAGTCCCGTCTTGACGAGTTGTTTGTGGTGGCGCGTACTGTTTTTATAGGATTGTTTCTGCTGTTTCTTGTCACCAGTGCCTCACAGATAATGGACTTTGTCAATACCGGAGATATCTGGGTCTTTCTTACCCGTACCAAATTCGCCATTCTCCTGACGTATGGTTCGTGCATGCTTTTTTTTGCGGCTGCAAACAGGATGACCATGCATACGATACTGGCGATGATGTTTATGCGCGGGATTGCGGTCACGAATGTCATCATTATCGGTGCGAATGAATCGGGATCGCGTCTGGTGAAGGATTTGTCAAAATATCCGCAGCTTGGTTACAAGGTAGTGGGTTTTATAGACGATGACGGACGGAAGGAAGGGTCTGTTTTCGAGGAGTATCGTGTCTGGGGGATTTATTCCGATATACCCGCAGTTGTAAAGAAAGAGAAAGTCGGGGGATTGATAATTGCACATGTGAGTACCTCTCCTAATGAGATTCAGAAGATTCTGGAGTATTGCGGTGACATAAAGGTAGATATCTACATGGTGCCATCTCTTATTGATGTCATATCGGGGCACCTAAAGACACATCAGATTTTTGGAGTGCCGCTGATGGTGCTTCTTCAGGACCACATGCCGTCCTGGGAGGCGCAGATAAAGCGGCTGATGGATATAGTGGTTTCTTTTGCTATTTTGTCAATTGGTGCTCCGTTCTGGCTTGCCCTGGCAGCGATTATCCGGATGACATCGAGCGGGCCTGCGATATATAAGCAGACGCGTGTCGGGCGTAACGGGAAAAATTTTACGATGTACAAGTTTCGTTCAATGTATTCTGATGCGGAGAAGTACAGTGGCCCTCAATGGGCATCGGAAGATGATCCCAGAATAACACCTGTGGGCAGGTTTATCCGGAAGACGCGTTTGGATGAGATCCCGCAGTTTATAAATGTTTTAAAGGGTGAGATGAGTCTGGTGGGTCCCCGTCCGGAGAGGCCTTTTTTCGTGGAGCAGTTGAAGAAGGAGATCCCCTGGTATGTGCGGCGTATAAAGATGAAGCCGGGTATAACGGGATGGGCCCAGGTGAAGCATAAATATGATTCTTCGATAGAGGATGTTAAGCAGAAGGTGATATATGATCTTTACTATTTTGAGAACATGTCTTTGAATTTGGATTTGAAGATATTGTTGCGGACGTTTTTGGTTGTGCTTACGGGTAAGGGGGCGCATTGAGGTTGGGGACAGACTGCTTTTTTCCTCTTTTTTTTTGGGGACGGACTATTTTTTTTCCTTTTAGCAGGTGATCCGACCAGAATTTTTAGTAAAAAAGTAGTCTGTCCCTTAGGAAATGCTTTTTGTAAAGAGCTGAAATAGCTTTCCACTCAGATATTCACATCTGAATTCGATGGCGAGAAGCAGATTCCCTCAAATCTGAATTATCTACTCAGAATTGTTTTCTGTGGCACATGGGTGCAACTGAAGAACTACTCTTTAAGAAGACCAAATCAGAAGAAACCCGGAATTAACTTGAACAAACCGTTTGTACGCAGGTTACAGTTTTGTCCTCAGTATCTTCAGGCGTTCCCTTACTAACCAGAACAGCGATGGGGGAGATGGTGACCCTAAGAAATTCAGCAATGACCGAAAGTGGAATAAGCTCCATCACATGAGAACGATAGCAGAAATCAGCACGGGCTTGAGATCTTTTGTTCTTTCTTCCCCGTTTCATAAGGTCGCTTTCAGTAATGTCGTACTCCTGGCAAACCTCAATTGAGGTTTTCTTTAATACATGGGGATAATCGACTTTTCGATGTATTCTGCTCAGATGCTTTTTGTACTGTTCCAAGGCATTCTTTACAAATTCGGGATCCCCAATTACCGCAGGTGATCCTTTGCAGGAGCGGGCTATTTCGGTTATCTCGGTTTCAGACATTTTACCGGCTGTTTTAATATCTTCGCAGTTGCAGCTCTGTGACATGGATTCCATATAAGCTGAGACAGCATTTTCTTTTTCGTCGCTGAAGAAGCACAGTGCTTCTTCTCTGCTTTGAAACTTTTCTCCTGGTGCATCTTCTTTGCCTATAAGGAATCCATGGCCGCACAATGGGCAGTCTTTTAGTTCCTCAAGGGACTTGACCATCCCAGCCCTTAAAGGGTTTAGATGCACGTACTTAATGAGCTGAACTGCGTAGTCCTGATCCTGGCAGAGAACTGATTTGAATCTGCTCCGGAAAAGATATCCTTTTCTTTTGTATTTCTTGTTGTATCGGGCGGCGTAT
>JAAYIG010000095.1 GCA_012523595.1 Fibrobacter sp. | reverse complement strand
TAGAGACATTCAGGCCTAAAAGGTCGGGACGTCTGCCTTCAGGAGCGGAAATTCTCACGATACTGGTTGTATCAAGAAAATTGATGGCATGGTAAAGAGGTTTCTGGGTTGCTATTTTTGTGGCATCTCTTAAAAAATTGGCCACCTGAAGATGCGGCTGGTAATTCGGCCAGAGTGCTGCAAGAAGCTCAAGATCATTGTGGCGCTCTGTAATCTGGTTTTCGATCTGGTCGATGATCTGGTGAGAGGCATTTTCAACCTGGCTGGAAATCAATTTTGTATTGAGAAATTCAGCATTGCGTAGTGTCAGAACATTTCCGGACATCAGAAACAAGAACAGAGCCAGGGAACAAAGCACCGGATTCAGATCTACCAACAGATTGCCGATTCTGCGAAACATGTTCAACACCCCGGTGAGGTGAAAAATATGAAAACAATCAGGTTACATATTCAGATAGATTATCCAGCAGGCTGCTAGAGAAAAGGGTTTTCCTCAGAGAAGCCAGATCATCATGAAATATCCGCTGGTTGTCGTAGACCCGGAAATTCTTTACCAGAATGTTGTAAATCTTTCTGGTCCCTTTTCCCATTCCAGGCGTATTACGGAACGAAAGAGCCTGAAGCTGGGCAAGGGTTTCAAGTGTCAGGACATGCTTGGCATTGCTTACCGCTCTGAAAGCTTTTCTGGCCGCCACTGTTCCCATGCTGACAACGTCCTGATTAGAGGCGTTGCAGGAGATGGAGAGTGTACTGACCGGGTTTGCTATCTGCCGGTTTTCTGCGGTAGTCGATGTAGCCAGATACTGCGCTCCCATAAATCCCATCGCCAGTCCTGGTGTTTTCGGGATGAGGTGTTCAGGCAATCCCTCGTTAAGTTTACCATCCAGAAGTTTGTTCAACCTTCTTTCGGAGAGATTGCAGAGTTCTGCAATGGCCATACAGATCGCATCCATATTAAATCCTACACTCTGGCCATGAAAATTTCCTCCATGGATTACCTTTTTCTTTTCCGGGATAATTATAGGATTGTCATTGGATGAGTTTGCCTCAGTTTCTATTGTCTTTACCGCATAGTCGATGGCTTCGCTTACCGGCGCCAGAATCTGGGGTGTACACCTGATCGAGTAGACATCCTGAACATTAATGCTCGTTTCGTAAACGATGCCTTCTTTTTGCTGCTTTCTGATCAAATCATGCATATGAGACCTGAGCACGATATTTGTTGATCCCTTGTAGAGATCGCGGATGATGGAGGCTATTTTTATCTGCCCGGGGTGGGGCTTGACCTCATGGAGATCCTCATCAAAAGCGTCATCGATACCGCCAAAGATCTCGATTGAAAAGGCTGCATTGACACAGGCGAGTCGCAGGAGCTTTTTTGCCCCGAAAAGCGCAAAAGCCCCGATCGCTGTCATTGCAGCGGTCCCGTTCATCAGGGCAATTCCCTCTTTGTAACTGAGCCTGAAGGGCCTAAGCCCGCATTCGGCAAGTACCTCAGAGGCGTTCCTGAGCTCCTTTTTGTAAAACACTTTACCTTCACCAATCACTGCCAGCGCAAGATGGGCAAGGTGTATGAGGTCTCCGGATGCTCCGACACTACCGCATTCCGGTATATAAGGGGCTATACCGGCATTGATCATGTTTTTCAAATGCTCAAGAAGCTCTACCCTGACTCCGGAGTATCCCTTGATAAGACTGTTGAGCCGCACAGCCATAACCGCCAGGGAGACATATGGTTTCAGAGGGTCGCCCAGCCCGGCTGCATGACTTTTGATAAGATTTATCTGTAAAGTTTCGATTTCATTGTCGTTAATGATTTTGTTGCACATCGGTCCAAAAGAGGTATTAACCCCGTAGATTATCCGCCTTGCTGAAACTTCCTGTTCCAGAAATTTTCTTGATGCGCGGCATCTTTCCAATGCACTGGCATCAAGATCCACAGACCTGTCACCGATTCCAATTGCGACAATCTCCTCGATTGTCAAATTATACCCATTGAGGGTTACTGCCGGATTCTTGTTCATTCTACCTTTTCCCATGAATGCTCCTGCCCCGGAAATCTGAAGCAGGCAAAAATTAAAAAATAAACATTGCCCCCCCCTGTATCCAATTTATTGGAATTTAAATTTACTTGACTGTATTTTTAAGTTTTCTGAAAGGGAACTGCAGTGAAATCAAAAGTAGTCATTGTAAAATGTGATTCTTACGATCAGGAAGAGGTCAATTCCGCAATAAAAAGGGGAATTGAATATCTTGGGGGGGCAGACTGTTTTGCCCGCCAAAATGAACGAATTCTTCTTAAACCAAATGTGTTATGGGGAACAGACCCCAGTCAATGTGTGGTTACTCACCCCTCTGTGTTCAAAGCTGTCGCACTCCTGTTAAGAGAATCCGGAGCAAGGCTTTTTTACGGTGATTCACCGGGAGGGATACAGCCTGCCATAGGTGCTCTGAAAAAGGCAGGTTTTCACCAGATTGCCGAGGAGCTTGGTATTGCTCAGGGGGAGTTTGACCGTGGCAGTATAGTGTCTTTTCCTGAAGGTATAAGCAGCAAGATTCTCTACATCGCAGAAGCGGTTCTGAGCAGTGACGGAGTGGTAAGTTTACCGAAGCTCAAGACTCATGGTCTTACCAGAATGACGGGTGCTGTGAAAAATCAGTATGGATGTGTACCGGGGATGACAAAAGGAGAGTACCATGCCAGGTTTCCCGAAATATATGAATTCTCACAGCTTCTGGTCGATATTACCAGTTTTGTGAAGGCGCGCCTGTATGTTATGGATGCGGTTTACGCCATGGAGGGAAACGGACCTCAAAGCGGTGACCCCAAAAAGATCGGGGCAATCCTGCTTTCCACCGATCCTGTTGCTATTGACTCTGTCGCCTGCAGGATAATCGATCTGGATCCATCGTTTGCACCTCCGCTTAAAATCGGAGCACAGTGTGGTCTCGGTCATACACTCGATGACCAGATCGAGCTTATCGGCGATCCAATAGAATCTTTCATAGATAAATCATTTCGTGTGGTAAGAAGTGCTCCTGTGATAGTCCCTAAAACCAGACTCCTCAGGGAACTTAAAAGACATTTCTCTCCACGTCCGGTGATAGACAGTAAAAGCTGTACCGGATGCCGTCGTTGTGAGCAGGTTTGCCCGGTTAATCCCAAAGCGGTCGCGGTCAGGGGGAAAGGGAAAGTTCCAACTTTTGATTACAGGCAATGTATACGATGTTTCTGCTGTCATGAGATGTGTCCCTCAAGGGCAATTCACATCAGGACACCCTTGCTTAAAAAGATTTTTCCTTTTGCTTCCTATCTTTCCCTGTTTATTACGAGTATTTACAGCAAAATGCAGAAGAAGGTGAACGGATGATAGCACCTTTATTTCCCGGTGACCCTAAGAAGAATGATGGTTTGTTTATATTAGGGGCATTACAGCCCAAACCATTTGTTTTTGTCTATGAACAACCCGTAGTTGAAGTAGTACACGGCCCCTCCGGAAAACCATCAGAAGAGATTTATCTCGACAGGTGCAAGGAGGACAATGTTCCTGTTCTGGAAAGGCGCGGCGGGGGAGGAACTGTGGTACTTGCTCCCGGGATGGTGGTCACTATTGTAGTAGGCCCGAGAGACAGATACACAGCGCTTGAACTGTTTGCAAAAGTCCAGGGTGCCATAGTTGCGGTGCTTGAAAAACACGGGATCGGTCCTGTAGAACATAAGGGCACAAGTGATCTGGCGATTACCAACCGCAAGTTCCTGGGCAGTTCCCTGTATCTGGGCTCCAATCCTGCGCTTTATTATTATCAGGCAAGTCTGATGGTTGAATCTGATCTTTCAATTCTCAGCCGCTATCTTAAACATCCTCTGAAGGAACCTGAGTACCGTCAGGGCAGAAAGCACGAGGAATTCTGCACAACCCTGAAAATGGCGGGATATGACCTTACAGCCCAGAAGGTTTGCGAAATGTTTCGCACTGAGCTTGGTGAATATCTGGGGAAAGAGTCTGAACCTGCCGATACCGACTCCGGTTCGGAAGCGGTTGATAAGTTCACCGGATACTGCTGAACGATAAGTATATTTCAGGAAAGAATAAGTGTCTGGCTGTACATTGGAAATGAGTGAAGGAATATTTTGCCTGTAAAGATATTGTTAGTCAGTATAAACCGCTGCCGTAATCCTTACCCTGTTTTCCCGCTTGGCATCTCACACATAACCGGTGCACTCAGGAAGAATGGCTTTGATGTAAAAGTAATAGACATGGGGTTTCAGGACAGGGACCTTGAACCTGTTCTAAGAGATTTCAATCCCGATTATGTCGGTTTATCTCTGCGGAATATCGATGATGTAAGGATAGATAAAACACAGTTTTTCGTTCCTGAACTTTGTGAAACTGTCAAGAGAGTGAAAGATGTAAGCGGAGCGGGTCTGATCCTGGGAGGAAGCGCATTTTCACTTTTTCCGGAAGAGCTTCTTGAGATGACAGGTGCGGATTACGGGCTGATGGGTGAGGCTGAAGGCTCGATAATCACGCTTTTAGAGGTCCTGAGCGGATCGCATGGAGAATCGCTCTCTGCACTGGAGAAGGTTCCGGGGCTCATTTACAGACAGGGAAACATAGTCAGGAAAAACGCTCCTGCGGCATTTCCGTCTTCTGAAATCTCTATACCATGCCGCATCCCTGAGATTGCCGGGTATTATTTAAAATCAAGCGGGATGCTGAATATCCAGACCCAGCGCGGGTGTCCGTTTACATGCTGCTACTGTACATATCCTCTGATCGAAGGCAAAAGGGCCAGATTCAGGCCGGCACGCTCGGTGGCGGAAGATGCCGAAGATGCGGTCAGGTCAGGTGCAGAATACCTGTTTATTGTAGATTCGGCATTTAACACCAGCAATGATCATGTTGCAGGTATATGTGAAGAGTTTTTAAAACTGAAGGTGAAATTTGAGTGGGGCTGTTTCCTGCGGCCCTGCAATCTTACACAGGATCTGATGGCGCTGATGGCCAGGGCAGGGCTGAAACACATCGAGTTTGGTTCAGACAGCTTCTGTGACAGTGTACTGGAGAGTTACGGGAAAAACTTTACCTTCGATGATATCCTTTCCTCGAGTGAGATGGCAAGGAAAGAGAAAATTCACTACTCGCATTTCCTCATTATCGGAGGGCCCGGAGAAACTGAAGATACCCTGAGGAAGAGTTTTGAAAACTCAACAATGTTAAAGAAGACAGTGATTTTTCCTTTTACAGGAATGCGTATCTATCCCGGTACTCCTCTTTATGCTCACGCGTTGAAAGAGAAATATATCTCTGAACCAGTCAATCTGCTTGAACCGCTTTTCTATATTTCACCTTATTTAACAAAAGAGAGAATTGCCGGGATGCTTTCGGAATTTCATCAAAGGAGCTGCAGGTGGGCTGTGGAGGATATTACCCCCGAACAGGCGAAGGTGATGGAATCGTTGAGAGAGAGAGGAATAAAGGGGCCTCTATGGGAATTTCTGGCAGGGTAATTATAGAGAAAAGAGGTAATGGTGCGGATAATACTTTTTCATCCACGCGGTTACCGGCTTGAGCCTGGTACCAGAAGAATCGGGTCATTGGCATGTGTAATGCCACCGGTCGGACTCGCTTCAATTGCCGCCGTACTGAGAAAATCCGGCCATCGGGTGTATCTTTTCGATGCCGCACTGCAGAACAGAGTGACAAACCAGCAATGGGCTGAGCGAATCTGCTCCCTGAAACCCGATATGATCGGGTTTTCCACTACTACATCCGCGTTTCTGGATGCCTACGATGTTTGCCTGAAGGTGAAGGAAATCTCCCCGGATATAAAGACCGTATTTGGAGGTGTGCATGTTTCCTGGGGAAAGGAAAAGATTCTGGAGAGCTTTCCGGCTATCGATTATGTTATCGCAGGTGAAGGTGAAACAGCGATAAGGATGCTGGCTGATGGGTCGAACGACTGCGACAGAATCTATTTCCGTGACGGGCAGACTGTCCGTAACGGCACAAAAAGCATCCCTCCCTGTGTTCTGGATGAGCTGCCTTTTCCGGCTTATGATCTCCTCTCCGGCTTTCCCGGTAAATACCTTATGCCTCTTTTCGGATATCCGAGGCACCCTGGTGCCAATATCATCTCATCGAGAGGATGTGTTTACTCCTGCACATATTGTGACCGCTCGGTCTTCGGGAAAGGTTTCTGGTGGAACTCTCCGGAATACACTTTCCAGCAGATATTGTGGCTTTATCGGGACTTCGGTGTCAGACATATAAATTTCTACGATGATCTCTTTACGCTTAATAGAAAGAGAGTCGAAGAATTATGTCTGCGGCTCTCTTCAAGCCGTATTCCGGTTACATTCAACTGTATAGTTAGAATCGGGCATATCGATCCTCAGCTGATAGCGCTGCTGAAAAAGGGAGGCTGCTGGATGGTATCTGTGGGGATCGAGTCTGGAGACCAGAACCTGCTGGATACCCATAAGGATGGTTTGTCAATTGAGAATATCCGCCGTGACGTGCAATTGCTGCATGATTCAGGTTTGTGGGTAAAGGGCCTTTTCATGATAGGATTTCCGGGCGAGAAAGAGGAATCAATTGTAAAGACAAGGGAACTGGCTCTTTCTCTTCCTTTGAAGGACGCCAACCTGACGGCGTTTACCCCTTTTCCGGGCGCTCCGATCACCAGAGACATCGAAAGCCTGGGTACATTTGAGAATGACTGGTCAAAAATGGACTGCATGCAGTTTGTCTTTGTTCCCAATGAGATCGGGCAGAAGAGTGTGCTTGAGTATCATTACGGAGAATTTTACCGCCGTTTCTACAACCGCCCCTTTATGCGTAAAAATGTGTATCCCAAAATGCTTTTCCAGTCACCTCACAGCTTTTTACGGCTGTTGAAAAACGCTCCGGATTTTCTGGATTTCAGGAAGAGTCTATAATCCGGCGGAAAGAAAGAGATCCTTATCCGTAACGTCCCTCGATGTATTCTGCGGTTTTAGGGTTTGCAGGATTGATAAACAGTTCTTCAGTACGGCTGTGTTCCACCACTTCTCCCAGAAGCATGAAAATGCATTCATCGGAAATTCGTCTGGCCTGTGCCATGCTGTGTGTCACGATAATAATAGAGTAGTTTCCGCGGAGCGATAGCATCAGCTCCTCTACGGCCTTTGTTCCCTCAATGTCAAGAGCCGAGCAGGGTTCATCCATAAGAATTATCTCCGGCTTGAGAGGAAGAATCCTTGCGATGCAGAGTTTCTGCTGCTGTTCGAGCTGGAGACTGGTTGCCTTTGCTTTAAGGCGGTCTTTAAGGTCTTTCCACAGGTCTGCTTCTGTTAATGCTTTCTCAACCGCTTCGTCAAGAAAAGGTTTCCTGAGACTGAAACGCGGGGTATGCGTGCGTAAACCAAAAACCACGTTCTCGTAAACTGAAACAGGGAGTGGATTTGGCCTCTGGAAGACCATCCCCACGGATTTTCGCAGTTCAACCAGAGATACATCGTGATCGTATATGTTTTTCCCCAGAATCGAGATTGTCCCGGTAGTGCGTACATTACTGAAACGCTCGTTTATCCTGTTGAAACATCGCAGGAGTGTGGTCTTTCCGCATCCGCTGGGGCCGATCAGTGAGGTAATCAGGCCGTGTTTGATTTTCAGGTTTATGTTTTTCAAGGCCTGGAAGTTTCCGTACCAGAGGTTGAGATCGTTTGTCAGGATGCTGTGTTCTATTTTTTCACTCATATTGAAGCCTGTTAACCAAAAATTCCGTTTACATAATCGTAAGTATCCTGTTTTGCCGGTTTATTGGAAAAGATTACCTCTGAACGGTCGATCTCAACAATATCTCCCTTCCACAGGAACATGGCTCTGTCAGACAGGCGTCTGGCCTGGTGTGTAAGATTTGTTACCAGGATAATAGTTATTTCACGTTTGAGTTCTTTCAGAACATCTTCGATGCGCATCGTGGTGACCGGATCTATGGCAATTGAAAATTCATCCAGACAGAGGACTTCCGGCTGATGAGAGAGGGCTCGGGCGATTGTAAGACGTTGCTGTTGGCCGCCCGATAATGCGGTTCCAAGACTGTTGAGCCGGTCTTTTACTTCATCCCAGAGCGCAGCCTGTCTCAGACATCGTTCTACTATTTCGTCAAGCTGGCTTTTTTTCTTCATCCCGGAGCATCTGGGCGCGAAAGCCACATTTTCGTAGATAGTCAGCGGGAGCCCGACAGGAAGAGGTGCTACCATGCCGATTCTTCTACGGAGGTCGAAGACATCTTTTGTCCTGATGATATCCTCGTTATCCATAAAAATCTTTCCGGAGACCGAAGTATCCTTTATAAAATCGATTGTTCTGTTTATGCAGCGCAGGAGTGATGTTTTTCCGGACTGTGCGGGGCCTATTATTGCCAGTATTTCATTGCGAAAGACTTCAAAGGAGATATTGTGAATTACCTCGATGCCGCCGTAAGCAAGACGCAGGTCCTCGACTTTTATTTTCTTCTGTGTATCCATCCCTACCACTTTTTCCGGTTTCTCAACCATACTCTCAGGGCTATAGCACTTGCGTTTACCAGAAGCACCGAACCCAGGAGAACTACTGCTGTAGCAAACGGTATCGACTCTTTCACACCAGGCACCTGTGTGGCAACTGTGTACAGATGCATGGAAAGAGCCATGCACTGATCGGTAAGCTGGTATGGAAACAGGTTCCCTTTCTCAACTGCCTTGAAAAAAACTGCTCCTGTAAACATGATCGGAGCGGTTTCTCCGGCTGCACGGCTTACCTGCAGGATTATCCCGGTAAGGATACCGCTGATTGAATTTGGGAGGACAACAGCCTTTATAGTCTGCCATCGGGTTGCTCCCACATTCCAGCAGGCTTCCCTGAAATTCATCGGTACCGATGCCAGAGCTTCACGGGTGCTGGCTATGATCACCGGAAGAGTCATTATAGCAAGTGTCAACGACGCCGAGATTATTGAATATCCGAATCTTGCTGCATACACAAATGCTCCCAGCCCGAAAAGAGCGTGCACAATGCTTGGAACACCGGCAAGATTTATAACCGCCATATTAATGATTCTGTTGAAAAGGTTGTCTTTTGCGTACTCGTTGAGGTACACTGCAGCAAGCACACCAACAGGGGTGGAGATAAGCAGCGAAATTATCACCAGGTAAAGGGTACCTATAAAGGCCGGCCAGATTCCGCCCTCTCTCATTCCCCGTATCGGTACATCCACCAGAAATGACCAGCTAAGCGATGGTGAGGCTTTGAAAATCAGGTAACCGACTATCATCAAGAGAGGAATGACAAGTGACATCACCATGATAAGAAATGCCCATTTCGCCGCAGTCTCATACCATTCTTTACGTGCTGTAAATGATGTTCTTGTAAACCTGGATGATGAGTTTGACTGTTGTTGACTCATTTCCTGTGGATACCCCTGATTACCAGGTCTGCTGTAAGATTTACCACGAAGGTGATACAGAACAGCAATACACCTGTGAGGAAAAGTACTCTGTAGTGATCTGAACCCGCCGGTGCTTCACCAAGTTCAGCGGCTATATTTGCCGTGAGTGTCCTGACCGAATCGATCAGGCTCATTGGAATCTGCACCGCATGTCCTGTTGCCATAAGCACAGCCATAGTCTCGCCTACAGCTCTTCCGATTCCCAGAAGCACTGCCGCCAGGAGTCCGTTTTTTGCAGCCGGAATAAGTACTCTGTAGATCATCTGCCACTTTGTGGCACCCATCGACAGGGCTGCTTCTCTGTAGGAATCGGGCACTGCCTTCAGCGCATCTTCACTTATAGAGACGATAATCGGCACACTCATCAGAGCAAGAATCAACCCTCCATTGAGAAGATTCACACCTGCCGGTGCACTGGTAAAGTTTACAATCAGCTTGCTCATGACTGTAATTCCGATAAAGCCCCAGACCACGCTGGGTATGGCTGCCAGAAGCTCTATTATGATTTTGAGCGTCTCTTTGAGCCTTTTTTCACAGAACTCCGAGATGTAAATTGCGGCTCCGAGCCCGAAAGGAACAGCTATGAGCATGGCAAAAAGGGTTACCGAAAAACTGCCGATTATAAGAGAGAAGGTGCCGTACCTGACGTTTACAGCCGATGTCGGGTACCATTTGGTACTGGATAGGAACTGTACTATGCTGAAATTTTCGCTGAACAGTACAGGGATAGCTTCCTTGAATACAAAAAAGAATATGGCAAGTACAAACAGAATCGCACTCACTCCGCTGAGGCGGATAATCCACTCGAAGGCCCGCTCTGCCGTAACAACCCATAAGGGGCGCTTTGGCAGAGAAAGTGCTTTCTGGTCGGATAGAAGAGGAAACTCAGCAGCTAAAACGGAATCTTGATTTTCTGTCATTCCTGAAAAGTTCCCGGTTCAGGTTTGTAAATCTGTTTTTGCTGATGGTAACGGGACATATCCGTTATCTGCCACGATTTTCTGGCCGGCTTCCGACATTATCCACTCGATATAATGCTTTATTTCATCATCGGGTTCTCCAAGTGTATAGATCAGTAGCGAGCGTGCCAGCGGATAATTTCTGGTCTGGGTGTCTTCAATAGTCGGCAAGTAAGAGATTCCCGAACTGCTTTTAATCTTGAGCATTTTGACATGGGAAGTAGCATAACCCATGCCGCTGTACCCTATGGCTGTTTTTACATTTCCTACCAGCTCGGCAACCTCTTTTGAACCGTTCATATCGAGAGAACCGAGTTCAAAATCCTTGTTGCTGAGGACATACTCACGGAAAAATTCGTAAGTTCCGGAACTGGATTGACGGCTGATACGGAGGATTTTATCTCTTTTGGCTCCCGGAATTTTGATCCCCAGTTGAGACCATTTCTTTATAGTGCCGTCTTCCCCATAGATCTGCGCAAGCTGCTCGACAGTTATCTCCTCCAGCGGATTATCCTTGTGAACGTAAATCGCAAGAGCATCATACCCGACAACGTACTCCCTGGGTGTCTTTCCGGTATTCTTTTCTGCCAGCTCTATCTCACTTTTCTTCATGTTTCTGCTGGCAGTGGCTATGGAAATTGCCCCTTTTATCAGGGCTGCAATGCCCACTCCGGAGCCGCCTCCGGAAACCTCGATTTCTACAGATGGTTTGATGTTTTTGTATTCCTCAGCCCAGGCCTGTGCCAGGTTGACCATTGTATCTGAGCCTTTTACCTGAACCACGGCTGATTTTGTTCCGGAGGAGTCAGTGTCGTTTTTTTTCCCGCAGCCTGCTATCAATGCTAATAAAGCAACAGCCGTAAGCCTGACAAAAAGGGAAGCACGATTTCTGCTGAAAACTGGCACTTATTCTCTTCCTGTTTCTGAATCGGTATCTATAATAGCATTAACCAGGTCGGTTATATGGTTCTTTATAAAATTGTAAGTCTTTTCATAAGCCTTATTTATTTCCTCCCGGGAGTCCTGCAGCTTCGATGGGTCTATAACAGGCCAATGGAGAAAAACCATTTTCCTGGGGTAATGAGGGAAGGCTTTGTTCGCTTTCTCCGTTAAACAGACAATCACCTGATAGTGGTCAAGATTTGGGATCTGATGAATTGTTTTAGGAGTGACACGTGACAGATCTATTCCCTTGGTCAGCATAAAATCGATAGTGGAACAGTCCACAGGTTTTGGTTCTATGCCGGCACTTGCGAAAATGAACCTGGAGAGATTGAGGCTCAATGCGATAGCTTCAGCCATCTGGCTCCGGCATGAATTGTGGTCGTCAACAAAAAGGATACGGAAGGCCTCTGCGCTGGGATGTTTTGTGTACTCGCCAGTGCACATGTAAAGCACTTCCATGCATATATTACGAGCCTGATCCGATACCCTCTCGAATTTACGGATTATTGTCATGAGAGGGTCCACTGCCATAGGGGAAATCTTCTGTTGAGCAAGGAGACTGACAACACGGCTGTTAAGCTCCGATCTCAGGACATCAACTGTTTTTTCGGTTTCGATGCTTTTTTGGGCAATCTCAGTGTCCTGATCCATAAAAGCCCTGATCGAGTCATGGAACATGGTTATGGATAGATTGGAAAGCTCAGTTATCTCATCTTTGAGCTCGAAATTAGGATCATCATAAAGCTTCAGCACCTGACGGGCTATGCACTCCGCGTAATCACCTATTCTTTCGATTTCAAGATTTATCCTGATTGTGCTGTAGGCAAAACGCAACAACCCTGCCACAGGGTCTTGACGTACAAGGAATTCAAGGCAGAGCTGGTCGATCTCCTTTTCTTTCCTGTCAATATGCTGATCACGAAGGATTACTTCGTAGGCCAGTTGGCGGTTGTTTTCCAGGTAGGATTTCAGACAGCCATTGAGTGCTTTTTCAGCCTGCAGTGACATCTTCCATACGTGATCACGGATACGCGTGATATCCCTCTGCAACGATTCCTCTCTGTGTGTCAACATGTCGAAAGGTCCTCCTGAGCATCAGGTCTGTTGTTTTAATGAGATGAAAAAATAATATGGTAACTGTTTGAAGAAAACAGAAAATCTTCTCATCTTTAATTTGATATGCAGTATTACGAACCAGGTGGCATATAATTAACATGGCATGAAAAGAGGAGAAAGGGAGTGGGAATATTTGAAAGCAGGAAACCTTGCAGAAATGGCGATGGAAAAAAGAAAAAAAAAGTGACAGACTATCTTTTTACTTTTATGGGGTTGAATGCGTTTACTGATTTCGGGTATGGTGGGATGGTTTTTTAAGTGGCAGAGGCAGGCACTTAAGCCCGCCTCTTAAAAAACAGATCAATATTTTGCGTCAGCAAATTCCACCCAGCCCCCGGCTCTAACCAGAGCCTCATCAAAGCCGGAGAGAGAGAAGGAGAACTCTTTACTGCAGCCCGGTTTTGAAAACCTGAGCTTTTTTGCCTCCATATCTACATCGCATACTACCTCATCCTCTCCTGCCATGGAGAAGATCTCCTGTATGGTTTCAGGCGCAAGCTCGATAGCAAGCATCCCGCCGTTAAACATGTTCTGACGGAAGATTCTGGCGAAGTTCGGGGCAATGACTGCTGTGATATCATTAACCTCAAGAGCCCATGGGGCATGCTCCCGTGATGACCCGCAGCCGAAATTCGCCCTGGTAACAATTACCCTGGCTCTCCCTCTCCACCCGCTTTCAGTATTGAATCCATCCATTTTCAGGTCTTCGAGAAGATATGGCTTGAGAGCCTCCTTTTTTACCTCTGTCAGATATTTTGCTGGTATTATCTCATCTGTGTTGATATCTGCCCTGTCCAGAAAAAGTACCGGACCGCCAAAGTTCTTCATATTTATATTCCTTTCGGTTTTTCAGGATAATTACAGTTGCTTACTTCCCCAGATACTCCCTGGGATCACTTATATAACCCTTTATGCCGCTTGCAGCCGCTGTGGCGGGACTTGCAAGATGAACCATGCCGCCCTTGCCCATCCGGCCGTTAAAGTTCCGGTTGGTGGTAGAGATACACTCCTCTCCTTCCGCCAGTACCCCGGTTGACATCCCAAGACAAGCTCCGCAGGTAGGGTTGACAACACAATACCCGGCATCCATGAAAATCTCAATCAAACCCTCTTTGAGTGCCTGAGAAAATATCGATGGAGTCGCGGGACTCACTATCCCTCTTACACCCGGAGCCAGTTTTGTTCCCTTTACAATGGATGCGGCGATACGCAGATCGGAAATCCTGCCGTTTGTACAGCTTCCGATATAAACCTGGTCGATCTTCGTATTTCCCAGTTCGGTTACTCTCTTTACCTGATCCGGCTTATAGCCCACTGTCGCGACCGGCTCGAGCCCGGAAACATCAATCTCGATCTCTTTGGCATAGGATGCATCCGGGTCAGAATGCCACTTCCGGAAATCCTCCACTGCCGCAGCTTTGCTGCTGTAATCGCTGCTTATAAATGGCCAGAGATACTCTACAGTGTTTTGGTCCGGCATGCAGAGTCCCGATGTAGCACCTGCCTCGATTGCCATATTGCAAAGCGTCATCCGTTCCTCCATTGACATGCACTCCACAACCTCACCGGTGAATTCCACAACATGATCAGTGGCGCCGTTTACCGTCAATGTACGTATGACCTCAAGGATCACATCTTTGGCAAATACCCCAGAGGGCATCTTTCCTTTCAAAGTGACCTTGATGCTTTCCGGCTGACGGAATGCGCAGACCCCCTTGAGTATTCCTACCTCAAGATCAGTGGTTCCCACACCGGCAGCAAAAGCTCCGAATGCCCCATGAGTACAGGTATGGCTGTCACCCATAATTACTGTGTAGCCTGGCCTGATAAATCCCTTTTCGGGGAACAGCGCGTGGCATACTCCGTTTCTTCCTACATCGAAAAAATCCTTTATCCCTTGGCGGGTAGCCCAGTCTCTGAGGATTTTTGCCTGAGTAGCGCTCTTGGAATCCTTCGACGGTGTGACATGGTCTATAACAGCCTTTATTTTTGCTGGATCAAAAACGCGATCCTTGCCTCGCCACTGAAGATCGGCGATAGCAACGGGCGTTGTTATCTCATGGCACATTACTACATCCAGAGACAATACCCTTGTCCCTGCAAAAGGCTCATCTACCAGATGAGCATCGAAGATTTTTTCTGTAATCGTCTTTCCCATATCCTGACCTTGTTTAAATGATTAAAGGATTTTCCTGATAACAAATATAGAAGTAGAACTTTATTCTTATTTAATCCTTAGTATAAACATTTTTCCCCCCTGATTAGAAATGCATTTCCTGTTTTAACCAGAGAAAATGGTTTTATCGTACAAAATTCAAATGTCACTGCTGTTTTTCAGGTAGTCAACATGAGGCGGTGAGATGCTGAACACCGCTCTGAATGTTTTCTGCCCTGAGTTTCGTAGTTGGTGAGGGAGTCTGGAATTGAAAAAAAAGCTGTCTCCCTCACTTATACTGTATTCAGTGCCATCGATTATCAATATTGCAGTACCTTCCAGGACATATCCGGTCTCGATTCCCTCATGCCCCTCAGTGCTCATCACCGTCTCTGCTCCCGGTTTAATCTCCAGAAGCGACATTTCAAGCTGGCTGGGTCCCTGAGAGCATGTCATGAGCTGCTCATAGCCCACACCCCCGTTTTCCATTGTCAAACGTTCCCCATGGCGGTGAATCCTGACCCTGCGTTCTGTCGAGAGGTTTTTAAACAGATCTGCCGGCTCAACATCAAGTGCCGCACAGACAGCAAACAGAGTATCGATCGAGGGTGAGACTATGCCTCGTTCGATCTGGCTGAGCATACTTACCGAGATACCAGCCTGATTGGCAACATCACTCTGATTCTTCCCGGTTTTCTCCCTGAAGAGTCTGAGGAATTGCCCGATTCTGGTGATAAGTGGGTTAAGCAATACTGTATCCATTACAGTAATTATAAAATGCGCATGTTCCAAAGGCAAGAATTTTAAATTCCCAATTTTTCAGAAACTATTTTCCTTATCGTTAAAAGATCTACAATTCAGGGATGCTGAGATCGTATTTATTGATGTGAACCGCTAAAGAGTATCCCGGACAGAGTTGCAGAGCGGATTTTGACTGGAAAGCAAAATGGAAAACACGAATTTAAGCGAAGAAACCCACCTCAATGAGCTGGGTGACTCTAATCTTAATATAGAAGACATTGATAATCTCAAGAAGCTGACTGACAGAAGGGTTATAGAGATTGTCAGCGGAGATATTGTTGATCATATTCAAGATGATGAGTTCCTGTTGGACTCCATAGGAAAGAAACCAGGTACCTATTACCGTGATATTATTTTTGCCCTGATGCAGATCCGTCTTCCTGAGGAGGAAGCCAAGAGAGACTGGAAGGAGATACTCAAGCACAAGTATATACTCAGTGAGAAGCTGGGGCGTAATGTGGGTATCCATGTGGCTACTCTTGATTATTACACCAACATAAAGAAGAGGGTGACAAACCCCAAGATCATCGATGCCAATGAGTATGTGGATACAGCCAGCAGGGCGATAACCGATGATCTTACAAAAGCCTACAACCGTCATTTCTTCGATGATGAATTCAGAAGACTTTTTCTTCAGGCTCGTACCACCGGAAAGATTTTCTCGCTTATTATGCTGGATCTTGACCATTTCAAGATCTACAATGACCTGAACGGTCACATTCAGGGTGATATAGCTCTTATAGAGGTGGTGCGGATACTCCATGCTGTTTGCAGCCAGGATGACACCGTGTCGAGGTACGGAGGAGAGGAGTTTACAGTACTCCTTCCATCGCAGCCGCTTAACCTTGCACTGAGAACTGCTGAACATATCAGACAGGCTGTGTTTGATTACCGTTTTGTAAATGAGCAGACTCTTCCCCAGGGTCGCCTTTCGGCATCGCTGGGTGTTACTACCTACCGGGAAGATATCGTTTCTCCCCAGGATATGATAGAGGAGGCCGATGTGGCTCTTTACAGGGCCAAGAACAGCGGCAGGAACCGGGTAAAGGCATTTCTGGGCGATCCGGCAATATGAACATAGATTTACAAATAAAAGGAAATACCCGTATTGTGTGTCTGATGGGGTATCCTGTGGCACATTCCATCTCTCCCCAGATTCACAATCACGCTTTCCGTGTGCTGAAGCTTCCATACGTTTACGTTCCTTTATCAGTGCCTCCCGGTGCTCTTCATACGGCCGCTTATGCCTTCCGAGCATTTTCCTTTGCAGGCGCAAATGTGACTATCCCTCACAAAGGCGGGATGTCCCGTTACTGTGATTCTCTTTCCGGGCTGTCGCAGGCCACAGGCACTGTAAATACTCTTTACATGAAAGATGGTGCGCTCTGCGGAACCACTACCGATCCGGAAGGCTTTTTCCGGGCGCTGAAATTCATGGATGTCGTAACAGAAGGACGCAATGTAGTGATCCTGGGAAACGGTGGTACCGCAAGGACTCTGTCCATAGCGATTTCTCTGGAAGGAAAAGCGGCATCATTGACAATTGCAGGACGGAACAGGGAAAAAGTATCCTTACTGGCTGAGGAGATAAGTTCCATTTCAGGTTTCAGGGTACAATCCATCTGTTTTTCCGATGATGGTATGCACGATTTGCTGCGTAAATGCGACTTGCTTGTTAATTGCACCAGCGTGGGGATGTATCCCCGGACAGATGAAACTCCTTTACCGGCGCACTTTTTCCACCGGAATATGACAGTCTTCGACTCAATCTATAATCCCCATAAAACCAGGTTTTTAAAAGAAGCAGAAGAGGCCGGATGCAGGGTTCAGAACGGCCTTCGAATGCTTCTTTACCAGGCACTTGCCTCTTTTAGACTCTGGACCGGAGTGGATGTACCTGAGGAGATATTCGATATAAACGAGTTAATAGGCCTTGTTGCCGGCTGAACTGGAGACCTGTTATGAAATGGATAGTCCGTAAGTCATCACTGTCTGGAAACATAGCTATTCCCCCCTCAAAATCCCATACGATCAGAGCTTTTCTGATTGCATCTCTGGCTGAGGGTATATCACTTATTCGCAGACCGCTGATTAAGGGTGATGGCGGCTCTGCCTTGAGAGCGGCTGAGGGGTTGGGTTCAGTGGTGGAGTTTACAGATAGTGGTGTGAGGATCACCGGAATCGGAGATGATTTCAACCGGGGCAGTGGCAGTCTGGATCTGGGTAATTCTGGTACTGGTACAAATCTCTTTGCTTCAGCGGCAGCTCTGGGATCCCGGGGGAGGCGTTTTGACGGGGATGATTCTCTAAGGTCAAGGCCTTTCAGGGTGCTTCTGGATGCGCTCAGAGATCTGGGCGCTTTCTACGAACTGGAGGTCCCGGGAAGGGATCTGCCTTTTTTTATCAAGGGCCCGCTGAAGGGCGGAACTGTCTCTGTAAATGGGATTTCCAGTCAATTTGTTTCCAGTCTGCTGTTAAGTTGTCCTTTGATCAAAGACGGCAACACCGAGATAAATGTTGTCAATCTTCATGAGAAACCCTATGTAGAACTGACACTCTGGTGGCTGGACAAGCAGGGAATAAAGTACAGTAAAGCTCCTGACTTAAGTAAATTTTTTATCCCTGGAAATCAGCATTATTCTCCATTTGAGATTTCCGTTCCCTCCGATTTTTCATCCGCCACCTTTGCGGCAACTGCCGCGGCGATTGCCGGGGGAGATGTGACCCTTACAGGACTTGATTTCAGCGATCCACAGGGTGACAAGGGAGTTTTTGACATTATAAGGCTTGCCGGAGCAGAAGTAGATATCAAAGAGAATGGGGTGACAATCAGCGGCGCTGATCTTTCCGGGAGAGAGATTGACCTGAACAGCATGCCGGATGCCCTACCGGCTCTCTCTGTGCTGGCGTGTGCTTCCAGGGGTGTTACCCGTTTTATAAATGTAAAGCAGGCCAGGATAAAGGAAACCGACAGAATCGCGGTGATGTGCAGGGAACTCTCGAAGATGGGCGCTGATATCAGTGAGGAGGAAGACGGGCTTGTTGTCCGGGAAAGTCGTCTGAGAGGTGCAGTTGTAAACGGGTATTATGATCACCGTGTTGTCATGGCGCTTGCGTTGGCAGGGATGATTGCCGAGGGGGAGACTGTGATTGAAACTGCGGAGGCGGCGGATGTCACCTATCCCGGTTTTGTTAATGATTTCAGAAAAATCGGTGCGGATATTGAAACAGAAAATTGAGAAGAAGGAAACGAAAAAAACATGGAGATCGCGGTAAATCTTGGAGAGAACTCTTACACTGTATCTGTGAAGCATGGATTATCGGCTGACCTGCCGGATCTCCTTAAAGGTAAGTTTCCTGAGAGTTCCTTTTTTCTTATCACAAACACCACGATTGCCTCAATCTATTCCGGGCTCCTTCAAAACTGGAAAGAAAAGCTCGACCTTCAGATTTATACCATACCCGATGGAGAAAAGTACAAAACTGTAGATACCTGGAAAGAGGTTCTTGACTTTCTGCTAAGTTCAAAGATAGAGCGTTCAAGTGTGGTTCTGGCTTTTGGTGGAGGGGTAGTGGGAGACATAACCGGTTTTGCCGCTTCCTCTGTACTGAGGGGTGTCAAATATGTTCAGATCCCTACGACCCTTCTGGCTATGATCGATTCCTCTGTGGGTGGCAAGACCGCAGTGGATCATCCGATGGGAAAGAATCTGATAGGAGCCTTTTATCAGCCATCTCATGTATTAGTGGACACCGCGTTTTTAGACACACTCTCTGAAAGGGATTTCCGGAGCGGCTACGCAGAGCTTTTCAAGAATGCGTTTATAGGCGGGAGGGAGATGTTTGATTTTGTCTCCATCAATAACGACTTGATTCTATCAAAGAGCCGCAGCGAACTTCTTGAAGGTATCCGGCGCAGCATAGAGATAAAAGCAAGGGTGGTTGAGCAGGATACCTGTGAGAGATCCGGGTTGCGTGCACTGCTCAATTTCGGCCACACATTTGCACATAGTCTTGAGCGGTTTTTCGGCTTTGAATCTGTTATGCATGGAGAGGCTGTTTTCTGGGGTATTCTGTGTGCCTGTGAACTGGGTATAGCAAAAGGTACGGTTCCTTCCGCCGATGTTGAGACTTATAGAAATCTGCTTTCAAGAATGCCACTTCCGGAACTCCCCTCAGTTCCTGATATCCGGAAACTGTATGCGGATATGTTTTCTGATAAGAAAGTGCTGTCAGGAAAGATCCGTTTTGTGCTGCCTGCTGAGCCGGGAAAATCGGCTCTCAGGTCTGATATTACAGAAAAGGAGATTTTACCGGTTCTGGAATTGGTATTTCTCAGGGAAAATACATTTGAAAGATTTCTCCTCGAAGACTCGCCGAAATGACAACCAGACCGCAGGTTTATACGAACACTTCCGGGAATGGCAAAAGATTGTGTACGTAGCTTGACCTTACTGTAACGAAACCGTTTCAGTTGTCGTTTATATTTATAGAAGCCGGCAGAAACTGTGCAGTCAGGAAGAAAAGAGGTATTCTGTGCAGGAAAATGAGTTCAGAAAGATTTACCAGGGGTACAGTCGGAAGCTTTACAATTTTATCCTCTGGATGTCCAGGAACCGTGCGGCGGCTGACGATATCCTGCAGAATGTATTTGCCAATGTATGGAAATGCAAAAGCGCTCCTGCCGATGAGGTGGAACTTCAGAGATGGCTCTTTACAATTGCGCGGAACGCCAGCATGGATTTTTTCAGGAAAGCCAGCCGCTTCAGCCGGTTCCGTGCCCAGTATGATCTGGAGTGTGATGATCATTACATCGAACCTGATACGAAGCACATCTGGAGAGAACTTACGGTTCTACCCGATACTGAAAGGGGAATTCTATACCTGCACATAAAGTGCGGGTATTCCTATAGAGAAATCGGGGAAATGTTGAACATAACGGAAAATTCTGTAAGGGTCAAGGCATTCAGGGCCTTGAAAAAGCTGAAGGAAAGCCTGACGAGGAAAGAATTATGACATACTCTCTTTTAAATCATCCATCCGAGGATTCTCTGATAAGCTGCGCTTTGCAGGGCGGTGATGATGAAGTAAGGCAGCATCTGGAGGAGTGTCAGGCATGCCTGGATTATACAGAAGAGATCAGGGAAATTGGTGAGGATATCCGGAAGATAGAGGATGAGGAGATTCCCCCTGCTGTACAGAACATAATCTTGTCGGTGGCCAGGAAGAAAACCGGGATGGAAAATGTCTTTCTGTTTCTGCGGGACTGGTATAAAAAGCCTTTTATTTACGGCTTGTTAAGCGCTCTTGCCGCAATCATGTTTTACTTTGCATTTGAATTGCTTCACCTGGATTGACTTTCTGATCGGGGTCGGTATCGGAATCGATACCGACCCCGATCAAAACAAGCGGTAGTGGCTATTTCTTTACACCCACAAAAATCTTTTCAGTATACACAGTTTTGGAATTCTCCTTTACAATTACCTGAGCCATATAGGTTCCGACTCCCACTCTGCGTCCTCTCCGGTTATATCCGTTCCATTGATACTTGAAATGCCTGCCCATACTGCTCATCTCAGAATCGATAATACGGTTTCCTAAAGCATCAAAAATGACAATCTGTGCTCTGAACCGTGAGACTGGCGCAGGTGTGACAGGTGTAACCTGGATTATAGCCGGTGACGGAGGTCGCACGGGATTGGGACCGATCCGTGCCATCCACTGCGGCTCCTCCTGAATGATCTGCAACAGGACCCTTCTGTTCGAGGGGTTGGATTGAATGTTGCCTGAGGAGTCTTTTACTAGGGCTGAGATATCGATCCAGACAGAATCGTTGTCCGAAGGGGAAATTCCGGAGGGATCTATAGAGTTTACAAGAAAAGTAGTCTTACTGTGGTATGGGGTAAGATTGAACCTGTACTGCCCGGTCTGAGGGTTTGCAAGTAAAAATGGACTGTTTCCTGGTGCCGGGATGTCTTCTGAAAACTCACAGATGAGGGTGTCATCATCAGGTTCCCCCGACAAATTGTATCGCCCTGAGTGAAGCACTGCCGATACAAGGACCGGTGCAGCGCTGTCAATTGCATTCGATGTCCGGAGCACGCCTTTGACAGCTTTAAATTCAACAGCAGCCAGCATGAAACCGGAAGTAAGGGGTTGATCTGTTCTGACCACCGTTCCCTCGACTGGAATGTAAAAGGTTGAATCATTTACAAACTGGATAGTGCCCGGGTCGATCAGGTGACTCAGGGAATTCCACTGGACTCTGATTGTGTCAAACTCCTGGACCTTAACCGGTCTTTTGAACTGGAGGTATATCCTGTCAACGATTCCGTTTGCATCGGAATCAATGTACCAGGAGGATTTAATGGCTGCGGCACCTGCTCTGAATCCTATTTTCACCGGGATATTCAGATCATGCGGCAGTACTCCGTTAAGCTCTGAAATCTTTCCTCCCTGGCTTCCCGGGACAAGACGGAGCAAGTCTCCGGCAAGAGGTTTACCGGCAGATGAGGAAGCGAGGACAGTGATTGTGGAATCATTGTCGATATTATTTATCGTCAGAATATTCAGCGGGATGGTATCGTCCCCGGCTTTTATCAGAAGCAGTTGATTCCCCTTAACTGTGGATGTAAAGATAGGTTCTGAGAAGGTAAGAAAGAGAATATCCGGATCAGAGCTTTCATTTTCGAGTACATCTGCGGCTATAAGTGATGGCCCGACCCCATCGGTGAAAACACCGCTGTGGCTCTCAGGTTCACCCTCAACATCGATATTGATTGTTAGATTTCCCGACGGTCTGCCGTCGATGCCGGCAGAAGAGGTAAAAGGGGTAATTACAGTATTGCCGTTTATGATACATGAGGCGGCAGGAATGATGTAGGGTCCTCCGCTATATCTGATTTCAACACTGGAGAGACTCTGGCCGGTTTTGAAAGTATCTGTAAGAGTAATATGGAGAAGATCGGGGATGATATCACCGTCGCTGTCAAGCATCACCGCAGATGACACAAGGGGATAATCAGGTTTGTCATCAGCGACAATTCTTACAGAATCGGAAAGCAGACCCGCTGTGCTTACCACAATCCATGTTGTACCTCCGTCAACCTTTAAAATGGTGCACCTGGATGGGTTTTCCGGGTCAGGTATGACTGTGATTATTTCCGGATTCCGGCTTATCCATTGCGGAGATTTTGCCGGTTCGATGAAATTGCCTGCAGAGTCACGGACAACCGCATATATCTGCATGGAATCTCTCTCAATGCTTATGTAAATGGAGTCGATAAAGGCATCTTTCTTTGGGTCCAGGGGGATGGAATCGGTAAGGATGTCCAGGTGGTGGGGTTTGGGGTAGACGGTAAAGGTCAGGTACCCGGACCTCTCCTTGTTTACAGTGCTCTGGAAGATGATACGGTATTGACCGGGTGAGAGTCCGGAGATTTTAGCACTGTCAAGAGAAACCGTTGACTTGCTGGCATCTGTCGTTATTCCTCCGAAATGGGTTCCAGGAGGCAGAGGCACAAGAGAATCATCGGGGAACTGAGGACCTTCCAGAAAGAAATTTACCTGAGCCAGTTCTTCCTCGTCAATGAGTTTTGTTATCCCACAGCCTGTTCCTTCGGTAAGAATTCTTTGCCAGACATCGTAGCGGTAGCTGCCGTTTCCTAAGGCTGTTTCTTTGTAGTAAAGCTCGTCGCTGTTTCGCAGGTCCATCGAGGTCCTTATCATGAAGTTTGCTGCGACCGGATTGCGTTCGGCATAGAACAGATCCAGCGAGTACATCTCACCATCAACCAGTCCCAGTTCAATTTTCCTTTTGTCGAGAAAAAGAGTGTCTGCCAGCCTTTCATGCAACCCGCCCAGGTC
>JAAYIG010000094.1 GCA_012523595.1 Fibrobacter sp. | reverse complement strand
TTGTGTTTCCCTCCCAGATAAGCATCCCGGAACTGTTACGAATACTGACCCTAAGGTCTATCTCGCTTCTCTGGTTCATCTCTTCACTTATAAAAAACCTGGTGACCTCGCATTCAATGATCAGATCCCCCTCCTTTGAACTCTCAATCCCCAGATAGTCAAGTGCAGAGAGCATCCCGGAACGGCACCACCTGGCGATATCCTGCGTAGTTGTCAAAGGCACCAGCTCCCCTCCGGCTATCCTGTCAGGATCAACGCTGCCTATTAGAGACTTGTTCTCCCTGCTGTCAGTGAAAGGAGGGATAACAATCTTTAAACCACTGTAGATCTGAAGCGGTTCAGTATCAAAATCACTTTTCAAAAGATTCGGTTTCCACTTTACCGGTCCATCTCCCCCCTTCCTGGGAGCTGAACCGCAAAAACCGAAAAGTAACAGGCAGAAAAAAACCAACAGATTGCGCATACTTCCGCTCCATTGACAATCACATTTCACACTCTGAACAGTTTATTATCAATATACAATTCCATTCATGTCAAAGAATCAAATTACTGCCTGAGAGCCGTTTTTTTTGTTGGCACAAAACTTGGAGTTTTAAGATAACAGAGAAGAAAAAACTGCTTTCCCTTGAGTAAGGAGCAGACAATGAGAAAAAATGGAGCATCAGAAAGAGTCGGACGGGGTAAAGGACTGGAAATCTCACGCGCTGACAACCACATTCCCTTCATGGCAGGACGGCCCCGGAGAGATGCAGCTATAGGCAAAGATGACCTCATGAATCTGCAGATAGCAATATACACCTGCAAATCACTGGAGGACTTCCTTGCCATCACTTAAGAGCAGATACAGAAGCTACTTCTTTTTACCGCTCTGGCTGTCAAGAAACCGGTTTTTCTGTACAAAACTGTCTATGTCAGACTGTAAATCAAACTCTGATGTGGCATACTTTCCGTCGGCTCGCACAGAGATCCTCTGCCCGGCCACTATCATCTTCCACTGCTCAAGAGTAACCTCAAAAGGAGGAGGTACCTCCTCCGGACCAGAAACCTCCTGCGGCTCACCAGCTATCTCCTTCTTACCTCCAGAAAGCCGCTTGTTTAAGCCCTTCGATGGCCCCACCGCAACCCTGCCATCGTAAACACTGACATCCATCGATGAATCCACAGCAGATTTCATGTCAAAAACAGTCCCCCTTATGGAGGCCACAGCCGTGGGAGAAGACATGTCAAACTGACGCCTCCCCGAGGTCAGCTTCTTCATATTTACCCACACCCGCCCCATCACCAGTTCAGACTTCACCTCCTGAGGTGTAGATTCCTCAATTATCAGACTCGACATCTCTCCCAGCCTGACAATCTCACCATTTTTATAAACCATCTCAATCAGAGACTCCTCTTCAGAACTTATCATATCACCCTTCTGTAAAGTCATTCCGGGACGAGCCGGCCTGGGCTGCCCCGCTTCTCCCCTCTTTACCTTCCCTGTACCCTCTATCGATGTCACCTTGGCCGCCCACTCACCAGCTATCACAGGAACTACCGCCAGCAGTGACAAAGTTATAACCACAGCAACTCTTTTCATCTCTTTACACTCCCTGTTCCCTGCTATTTGTTAATTGTCTTATAAGCATTCTTCAGTCTCCACGCCATTTCTGCGAAAGCAGAAATCCAGTCCTGACATAATTCACAGTCCCCGGCCAGGATTTCCAAACACCCTCTGAATTCTCTCCCTTCTCACATCATCCATGTACGGTCCGATGTGCCCTGAACACCACGCACCTTCAGATCAAAATCATCAGGATTGCTTGCGTACTGCTTTGCCACCTGAAGCGAGATCAGTTCCTCCTGGTAAAGATTCAGCAGTGATTGATCGAAAGTCTGTGATCCGTACTGGGTGTAGCCATCCGCTATCGCCTGTAAAATAAGGTGCGACTTGTCAGGCTGCATTATCAACTCAGCGATATTGGCATTATTTATCAGAATCTCCGATGCCGGAACTCTCCCCTGACCGTCAAGCCTGGGAAGAAGTCGCAGTGAAATTATAGCCACAAGAACATTGGAGAGAACAAGACGGATCTGATCGTGCTGATGAGGAGGGAAAAAGGAGATAATTCTGGAGATGGTCTCTACTGTGTTCATGGTGTGAAGTGTGCTCACTACCAGATGTCCCGTGTCGGCAGCACTCAGCGCTGTCTCCATAGTCTCCCTGTCACGTATTTCACCGATGAGAATGATATCGGGATCCTGACGAAAGCTGGCCCTGAGAGCATCGGCAAAAGAGCGCGTATCAGGCCCGACCTCCCTTTGCGCGATAATACTCTTTTTGTCTTTGTAAAGAAACTCTATGGGATCCTCTATTGTCACCACATTGCAGGAAGCATTGTTGTTTATGTGCTCTATCATCGAGGCAAGAAGAGTGGATTTACCGCTTCCGGTTGTTCCTGTCACCAGAATGAAACCACGCTTGTGCATTGCTATGTCCAGAATCACCTGGGGAAGACACAGCTCGTTGAAATCCGGAACACGTGTCTTGATATACCTTACAGCAACCGACGATGTGCCACGCTGACGATAAGCGTTAATCCTGAATCTTCCTATTCCCCTCACCCCTACGGCAAAATCGTATTCATTGCTCTTATGGAATTCACTATACTGCTCAGGACTCATCAGCGACTGAAGAGACTGCTCCATCTCATCGGGCTTGACAGGATCGGTTTGAAGTCTGAACAGTTCACCGTTTATCCTCAGTACCGGAGTGACTCCTGCTCTCATGTGTAAATCAGAGGCATTCTTTTCAACCATCAGTTTGAGAAGAGATTGTATGGAAATCATAGCTCGATAAGCTCGTGAGAAAAAGTGGTCAATACATCATTTCCGTTCTTGTGAAGAACAACCATGTCCTCGATTCTGACACCTCCGAATCCCGGCACATAGATCCCCGGCTCTATGGTAACGACAGTGTTCTCCTGAAGGAATTCATTTACATGAGGACTGACCCTGGGCCGCTCATGCACACGCAACCCCACACCATGACCCAGCGCATGCCCGAACTCCTCCCTGTAGCCTGCCCCCGCGATAATATCCCGTGCTATTTTGTCAAGCTCAACAGACCTCATACCCGCCCTGGCAGCTTCAACAGCCCTCGCCTGCGCAGACTTGACAACCGCGTATATTTCCCGCTGACGTGTGCTGGCCTTGCCCATTACCACAGTCCTGGTCATATCCGAACAGTAACCATCAACAACACAGCCGAAATCCACCAGAACATAATCACCTCTGGCAAGCTTTTTGGCGGAGGGCCGCCCATGAGGCAGTGCCGAACGGGCCCCGAAAAGCACTATGGTCTCAAACGATGTCCTCTGGGAACCTCCCTCACTGCAGAACAGTTCCAGCATCGATGCCGCCTCGATCTCCGTCATCCCAGGCTCCAGACGCTCCAGAAACCATTTTAAAGCAGTGTCACCAATCTCAGCAGCCTGTCTCATCACCTCTATCTCCTGACGAAGCTTCACCTCGAATATCCGGGCAATCTCCTGCGAAACAGACTTGAACACCACTCCTTTCAGAGTCTTCTTCAGTTCAGAAAATCGATCAACCGTAAGCTCGTTTCCCTGGAACCCCACGGTTGCTCCAGAGGAGATTAACTTTTTCAGAGACTCCTGTAAACTCTTCTTCACCAGAATAAATGTCCAGACCGGATTACGGGCACAGAATTTACAGGCGGCTTCCTGATACCTGAAATCCGTCAGGAGATAATTCTTCTTTCGGGAAATAAGCACCGAAACACTGGATGAGCAGAAACCACACAGGTACCGCACATCAATCGAATCAGTAAGCAGAATATTAGAGAGCTTTTTTTCGACAAGCAGATCCCTTAACGCATTCAGCCTTGTATTCTGCAAATATCCTCTTTTCCGGTTCACCTTAAGCCTTTTTCCCTCTTGAGCTCTTTTTGTTCTTCTTTATTCTGACTCCCGCCAGAGGACGCTTGTCACCGGAACTCTTCTTCTTTCCGGATGTCCTGCCGGATGAATGCATCATCCTCTTTTCCGATCCAGATTTCCCCTTTACTGAGGTTCTTGACGGCTTCTGAGGCTTGACTTCAGGGGCAGCAGCCCCGTTTATCAGCATCGCCTGCTTTACCTCCTCCAGCCTCCTCTTCAGCTTTCCGTTTTCAGGATCTCTGTCAAGCAATCTGGTGTAAATCTGAACCGCCAGAGCGTACTGTCCCTGCTGATAATAGATATCGGCAAGTGTAGGTGTTAATACATGGTCCGGAATCGAATATGAACTCTCAACCGGTTCCGGTTCAGCCTCCACTTCTTCTCTGTCGTCCCGGGCAATCTCGGCGGCAGACTCTTTTTCCGGTACGGAACCACCCGGTGTTTCATCTGTAAGCGGTTCTTCACCTGTAAATACTTTTTCCATCTCATACCTGAAACCGGGTGCTTCTTCCCGTTCACCGGTGTCTTTACTATCCTCTTCGACACTCACGGACTCAGGCAAAACAGTCATCACTTCATTTTCAACATTGTCATCCGATAGAGTACCTGTACCGGCAGTATCTTCCTCTGAGCCATCCAACTCCGGTACAAGTGCCACAGTTTTTTCCTCAGGAGATTCATCTTCCAGACTGACTTCCTCAAACTGCTGCTTTATATCATTCCAGGAGATAAGCACCGCATCATCACCGCCTGAACTCCCGATATCATCACTCTTAGCCGGTTCATTACGCTCCTCTTGAAAACCCACTATCGACAGATCATCCTCATCTGCCTTTTCAGAGCTGAGATCTTCGGCAATTTCCGGTTCCACCCCGGTAATATCATCATCTGTCGACAGATCACTTTCCGGTTTCTTAGAAATATCTTCC
>JAAYIG010000093.1 GCA_012523595.1 Fibrobacter sp. | reverse complement strand
GGATTAACATGTCCCCAGTAATCCTCTTTCTGAGGATGCACATCGGGGTCTCCGTACACCTCTGATGTCGATGCCTGAAGGACACGCGCCCTGACCCTTTTTGCCAGACCCAGAACATTTATAGCACCCATCACATTGGTCTTGATTGTTTTGACAGCATTGTACTGGTAATGAACCGGTGATGCCGGACAGGCGAGATTGTAGATCTGATCCACCTCCACAAAAACAGGGAAAGTGATATCATGGCGGAGCAGCTCAAAATTCCTGTGGCCCATTAGATGCTCGACATTTTTTTTACTTCCTGTAAAGTAATTGTCAAGGCATATTACATCATGCCCTGCCTTTACCAGACGATCGCATAGATGGGACCCTAAAAAACCGGCTCCACCTGTTACCAGAATCCTCAACCTCTTCATAACCTTGATTTCCTTGATTAATGGCTTTCTAACCTCTGATTTACCTGATTAAAATGATTTACCTGATTAAAAAAAAGATTTATCTGAATTTAAATATGGAAAAAGATTCACTGCTTGGATTGCGTTAAAAACACAGAATCAAACAGCCGTTATCTTTACATCCTCCATTAATTGCCATACTTCATCCAGTGATACTACCCCGGGTCCACGATGCAGTGCTTTTGATGCACCGCAGGCTATTGCCATCCTGCACATCTCAGAAAAGGAAAAACTCCTCTTCCGGGCGACAAGAATACCCCCCACCAGAGCATCACCACAGCCCACTGTGTCAAGTGTCCTTATCTGGGGAGAAGAGCAGAGGAGACAATCATTCTCATGAATCGCTATCATCCCGTCTGCACCCAGAGAGATAAACACATAAGCTATTCCCATATCTACCAGACGCTTACCTTTAAGGGCCAGATGATGTACACCTCTGATCTGTTCATCGAAAAAGCCCTCCAGCTCAGCTATATTCGGCTTGATCATCATCGGCTTTGCCCTGACACCAAATTTCAGGGCAGCTCCCCTGCTGTCAAGTAATGTATCTGCGCCTTTGCTTTTGCAGCTCTTTATGAGTTTCCTGTATGCGTCATCCTCAAAACCTCTGGGCAAACTGCCGGAAAAACACCACAAATCCCCCGGTGAAACCAAACCCTCCACAAGATTGAGAAACTCAAGCTGAATCCTGGGTGGAAGAGGCGGATTAGCACTGCTTATGTGCGAAGTAAAACCTGAAGACTCTTCAAGAAGAGTCGTATTTATTCGCAAACCTCCCGGAATTTTGTACAGACGATGATCAATTTTTAACTGTTCAAGAAAATCTGTACACCGCTTCAGGTCGTATTCAGCCATAAGCCCTGTCACACAAACATCCTCGCCAAGAGTCTTAACCACCCTGGCGACATTTACTCCCTTGCCTGCGGGGATGGAAAATGAGGGGATATTGGTGATGGTGTTTCCAGATCTGAACTCTTTGAGGCTGTATATGACATCCAGAGCCGGATTCAGTAAGGTACAGTAGATCAAAAAAAGGACTCCCGACCTAAGAAGAAATAAAGAAGTCTCATCGCCTTTATCATCATTGCGGTTAAAACTACAGCGGTGATAATCTGGGCGATCCAGAGAAGCTTTAAAATAAGTTTGGAACGCTTCATAAGATTGTAAAAACAATAAAAATACAATGAAAATGCGGGAATTAACACTAAAATGATCGGTGGAGCGGAAGTTACCGGCCAAAAAGAGGATGACCGGTTATGTCATACATCTATTTGTCTTTTAAATCCACAGGATACACTCCTTTAATCTGAAGATTACCACGGGTTTTGGAGAAGTAAACGTCTGAATCGTTGAGAGAATCATGCTGAAGTGAATCGGGATTTTTCTTTTCTGCTACTATTTCTGGAGGTCTGGAGGGAGATGAGTCGGGTTTTTCTTCTACTACGACCTTCTGAATCCCTCTGGAGTTTTCGATATTCAGAGAGAAATACCCTACAACAATAAAACCGACTACAAAAAAGGTGACAGAGAAAACTGTCTTCTTGAAAACCGGGAAGAAACCAATAGATGTGAACTGTTTTTTTGGGGTTGAGCAGACCCTTTTTATCTCTGCATCGACTTTCTCTGACGGGGTTTCACCCAGAATCTCGGGCGTAAAGAAAGAGGTCTGTTCTTTACGATAGCTTTCGTATTCAGATCTGCACTCCTCACAGCCGGCCAGATGCTCTTCGTAAGCTTTCTTTTCCAGTTCATCCAGCTCATTTGAACTGTAAAGCAAACCTGTTTCTTCCCACTTACTGCACGCCATCAACCCCCCTTTTTTTCAATTCCTTTCTAATATTCTTCAGCGCAAGGCGCATCCTGCCCAGGGCAGTATTTATAGGACAATTCATAATCTTCGCTATCTCTTTAAACGGTACACCGCCAAGTTCCCTCAGAAGAAAAACCTCTCTCTGCAAAGGATCAAGCGTTTCTACCGCCTCATTAATCAGTCCACGCAGGTTTTGATTTGATAACTGCTGGTCCGGTGCATCGATTTTACTTCCTACTGCTGATTCAGCATCCTGTTTGTGTTCAGTTTCAACCTTTGCGTGACGGAAATAATCTATAGTCCTTTTATGAGCAATCCCAAAAAGCCAACTAAGAAAGCTCCTTGACCTGTCAAATTGTTCCGCGTTTCTTAGTGCAGCAAAAAAAGTTTCCTGCAAAAGGTCTTCGGCAATCTCTCTGTCACCGGTCATCCGGATTAAAAATCCGAATACCCGGTTTTTATACTTGTCATAGAGGCCGGCAAACCCACGGGCATCTCCACTCAACCAAAGGTCAAACAACTGCTGATCATCATTTGTCTGCTGTTGCTGCATAGAATACGTCTTCTCTGGATCCAATATTGTTCCTTATTGTTTTTTCTTTTACATTCCTCATGCAGTTTTTCCTTAATCAGCTCAGAATTGCCGCTCTCCAGTACAATAAAAAACTCTTCCGGCCACAATCCGATCTTTTCAGGACATAATGAATATAAAAAATGGCGGATTTTTCGGCCTCTTTTTATAGTAACTCTACCGCAAAAGGCGGGCCTGCGCTGTTCTTTCAGGCGGGCAAAAGCGGGTATGAGAAAAAAAAGGGAGCTCCCCCCCCTTCTGTTCTTGTTACCTGGACTTTTTAATCTCCTCCTGGATTTGCTCATTGTCAGGATCCAGTTTTCGGGCTGCTTCCAGATGCTCCTTGTAACCGGCAGTATCTTTACGCAGCTTGGCTATTTTAGCCAGTCCCAGCTCCGCTAATGCAAATTTGGGATCAGCCCTCAGTGCACGCTTGTAAAATGTCTCTGCCCACTGAGGTTTTGATTGCAGAAAATGAGTCTCTGCTCTGAGATATAGAGCCTTCGGATGCTCAGGGTTGATAAAGGATATCTCCTTAAAAACCTCAATAGCCTCATCATATTTCTTACGGCTGGTTAAAATCCTGGCCTTTATCAGAAGTGCATCGATATTTTCTGGATCAACAGCCAGAATATCCTCCACTGTGTTTTCCGCTTCCTTGTGCTTTCCCTGAATCAGGAGAGCTTCAGCGTAAAGCATAAGATACCTTGGCTCCCGTTTCATATCTACCAGAGCTTTTATCTCCTCCTGTGCTTTGTCATTCTGACCCAGTTTCTGATAAAGCTCAAACAGCATAAATCTGATATCAGGATCGTCCTTTTTCGCCTCTTTAGCCTTTTTCAGAAGCTCTATTGCCTCATTGCTGCGATTTGTCTTTATATACCCTTTGGCCAGCATCGACATCACAACAGGATCATCCGGCTGATGAGTGTTGCTGATCTCAAGATAAACCAATGCCTCATTTACCAGTCCCTTACGCATGAGCAGAATTCCAATTCTTTTGTTTGCCTCAAGGTTCTGAGGATCCGTTTCAGAGTATCTTCTGTAAGCCTGAAGCTCCTCATCTTCCTTGCCTATTTTGCCATAAACTCTACCAAGCTCAAGCCAGACCGCAGGCATCGATGCAGCCAGATCAGTCACTCTCTTAAGCATAGGAACTGCCTTGGAAAGCGTTTCCTTTTTCTCGGAATAAATAAGACCCAGGCGAAGGAAATTACGATAGTCGGTAGAATACACCTTGATATTTGATTCGTATAATTTCACTGCTGCCGCGGGATTACTTTTTTCCTGTAAAAACGCCTGTTTGTATGCAGCATCCTCATCCCTGACCCCGGGAAGAGCCAGATAGTTACCATAAGCCCTTGCAGCCACCTCATCCTGCTTACCATCTTTTTCATACGACTCTGCAAGCATCTTGTAAACATTGCGCTGCATCGCACCTTTAATCTTCTTATCCATTTTCAGGCCCTCAAGCTCCTTTATGGCTTCTTTGTACTTTCCTGCATTGAAAGCAGCCTCCGCATACATCAACTTCTGTTCACTTGAGGCACTGCTTAACGAAAGAGCCAGATATTTTTCAGCATCTGCATACTCTTTCTTCTCAAAGAAGTATTTACCAACAAGCAAAGCAGCTTTGGGATCATCAGGTTTCTTATCCAGGTATTTCTTTAAAGTCTTTATTCCCTCTTCCTCTCTGCCCAGTTTCAGATAAATCTCTCCCAGTTCCTTCAACTCTTCAGTTGCTCCGGTGTTCATCATCACTGCCTGCTCATACGATATCACCGCCCCATTGAGATCCCCGTTTGCAGCCTGACAAGAAGCCAGTGCAGAAAGAGCATCAACATTGGATGGATCGAGTTGAAGAGCCTTCTGATACATCTCGACAGCCTTACCATAAATTTTCTTTTTCTGAAAGATCATCCCAAGAGTGGTATATGTCCCCAGATCAGCTTCCCCGGCATTTATGACTTTGGTAAGAGTAGTGATCACCTCATCCTGCTGTCCCTTGGCTATAACTATTTCCGCATACCTCTTGTAAAATCCCTTCACAGAGGGATTAACCTTCAGGGCTGTCCTGTACGCTTCCAGCGCCCCGTCAAAATCTTTTTGTTCGTAAAGTACGTCACCCAGATCCCTGTAGCCATCAGCATCATCGGGCTTAAGTTCCAGATACTTCCTCATGTAGGTAACTACATCTCTTCTGTTTCCCTTTTTAAGGGATAATTCATAAAGTCTCCGGAACACCTCCGGAGACTTCGGTGTCAGTTCAGTGAGCTCTCTGTAATAAGCAAGCGCTGTCTCCACATCGTTTTTCTTGTCTGCATAACGTGCAAGCCTCAACCTGGAATCGATATTCCTGCGATTGAGAGTCGCTATTTTTTTGTCAAGTTCCAGCAGTTTTTCCTGATTGCCATTCTGATCATAACAGGTAGCCAGCTGTTCCAGATAATTAAGATCGTAAGCCTCTTTCTCAACGATTTTTTCCAGATGCTCCTGAGCAGCCTTGTAGTTTTTGTCTTTCATCAGGATATCAACAAGTACAACCCGCGCATCCCAGCTTCCGGCATCCAGGGCGATTGCCTGCTTCGCAGCCTCTCTGGCTTTATCGAAATTTTTAAGCCTGGAAGCTGCTATTGCTATTCCCTCAAGTGCGGAAGCACTCTTGCGGATAGAATTGCTTTTTTCCAGCAACGAAAGCGCTTCATTATACTTACCGGATTTGATATTGTACTGTCCAAGAATCAGATATACTTTAGGGTCGTTCGGGCTAAGCCCCATCATTGCCTCATAAGTTGCCTTCGCCTTGTCAGCCATCCCGTTATTCTGGTAAAGATCAGCAAGTCTGGCATAGGCTTCAATATTCCTGCTGTTTAAAGAAATAGCCTTCTCGAGGCTTGATATCGCCTTGTTTTTATCTCCAAGCCCCTGATAGGCTTCAGCAAGAAGAAAGTAGATCTCAGGAACGACAGTTCCTTTAGAATCAGCCCTGACAATAAACTGTAAATCCTCGACTGCCCCTTTGAAATCACGCTCACTCAGCTTTGCACGTGCTACCCTCTCCCTTGCCAGTAAGGCTTCGTTATCCGTTGATGAGCCGAACCGGATAACCGCACTCTTAAAGGAATTCAAAGCAGCTGCTTTATCCCCGTTCTTTTCAATGGAGACACCCATTTTGTAAAAATCCTTTGCGGTCATGTCGGCTCCAGCGACCTTATCGTACTCTGCTGCAGCTGATTTGTAGTTTTTCTGCCCATAATAGGCCCTGGCAAGCTCAAGAGAAACATCTGTTCTTCCACCTTTATCCCGGGCTATCTTCAGGTATGCCAGTGCTGAATCTGCAACTCCTGACTCTACATAACACTTACCTATCCTGTAGGCAAGCTCTCCATCAGGTGCGGATTTGTAAATCTTTTTCAGAAGAGGAATCGCCCTGGCCCATGATTTTTCATTGTAGTAAATATTCCCTAATTCCCTGTTGGCAATCGTGTTTCCTGAATCAGCCTGAAGCACTTTCTCAAGCGCTTTCTTTGCTTCCGGTGCCCTGTTAAGAGCAATACAGGCACGGGCATATTCCCAACTGGCCTCAGCAGTGAAATTCTTCTCCAGCGCCTTTTTTGCCATGTTAATGGCATTATCGGGCTGACCGAGCTTGTTATACACTTTTGCGGCACCAAGAAGAGCATTGTAATCGTTGGGGTTCATTCTCCAGGAGACTAGATAGCAAGCCAGTGCCTTCTCAGTCATCCCCAAGGCATCATTGGCCTGCCCCATCTTAATCCAGATCATGGCATCGCGGTCTGATGGCGGAATTTTTTCTTCTGCATAGTCAAGTGCTTCCTTGTACTTCTTTGATGCCATCAGGTTGTCAAACGTCGCATCGGAAAAACTTTGACCTGCAAAGACTACCAAAACCAGAAATATTGTCGATAAATAAGGCTTAACAAAACAAGACATTGATTCTCCCCTCCACTCTGCACTAGCGTGTGACAAATCAATATAGCAGATTTGGAAAATGGTAAATTCCACAGTGTTACCGCAAATATGCACAGTGCCTGCTTCTCAGTTCTTCAAGGTTAGAATTAAACAGATGCCAATCAAACTCAGGACCGGGATCCCTTTTAACATCTTTCCTTAATCCCAACCTCACAGCTTCTGCCCCGGAAACATGCTCATGGCCCAGGTACACAAACTCTCTTTTATGCCTCTTTTCTATTTCAAAGCACAGTTCACAAAGGGAGCGGTACTGAGATTGAGTAAATCCACTGCTTTCAGTTGCCATCAACTCTATCCCGATTGAAAAATCATTTACCCACACACGTCTGTCCGGTTCAGGCATCACGCTTCCCCCGCAATGCCAGGCCTTCTTCTCCTCAGGTACAAGACGTATCACCTGCCCCCGCCTGCTTATCAGATAATGACTGCTGACCCCCAGATCACAGAAAATCTTGAAAATTATCTCTTTGTCGTAAGAGCGCTTTGAATCGATCTCAACAGCACTTATATAGTGAATAATCACAACGTCTGCAGACCCGCCTTTTCGCTCCTCCCAGAGACTTTTTTTTCCCGCAGATGAAATCCTTTCACCTACAGTCAAACCGCAGCAGAGATGTCTGTTCTGATCATTGAGCAGACGATCATGAATTTTGACCATTGATTATCCTGATTAGATTGATTTACCTTATTTATCCGAGGTTCAACATACCTATACCAAAGATACTGTTTTTTACCAGTTACTATTGTACAAAATATTACCTCTGTGTAATAAAGCTCTCCCTGAATTAAATTCTGCAGAGCATTTCAAATTACCCGATAAACTATTTTTCATATATGGCCAGAAAAACTCAGGCAGTTCTGATCACCGGCGGGGCGAAAAGACTGGGACTTTGTTTTGCCCGTAAAGCTTTAGAGATGGGCTATTCGGTAATCGTTCACTATCGAAGCAGTCTTTACGACGCAAAGATAGTTCTGTTTAAGTCAGCGAAACATAAAGACAAAGTATTCTTTGTTAAACATGATCTAAGCACTTCTCCGGAAACTCTCATCGACAAGTGCTCCGATCTGCCTGTTGATTTATGCGGACTGGTCAACAATGCTTCTCTTTTCACAACAGGGAACCTGCAGAAACCGGATCATCTGGAGGAGATTCTCAGGGTAAATGTTATCGCACCTCTGAGACTCTCAACTCGGTTCTGCGAACTGGCCGGCAAAGGATGGATCATAAATATCACAGATTCCAATATCAGCAGACCCAACCACAATTTCCAGAATTACCGCATTTCCAAGCTTTTTCTGGAGGAGATCACCCGTCAGCAGGCATTCCTTTTCGCCCCATCAATAAGGGTAAATGCCATCGCTCCCGGAGCTATGCTCCCATCAGATGCAGAAAACACACAATATTTTCACTCCCTTTCCGAAAAAATTCCTCTGGGAAAAACCGGAGACCTGCGCTCTTTGACAGACACTTTCGAGTTTCTTGTGAACACACCCTATCTTACTGGTGAGGTAATAAGAGTAGATGGCGGATGGCACCTCAGTGCCTGAGAAGAACTATACGGGATAACGGGCCAGTAGAAAAGGAATGATCCTCTCGATATGTCCGGAGATTACATTGAAAGACTTTCTGAAATCGTCAATTGCACCTCCGATAGGATCTTTGATTATTCCTTTTTTACTTTCTGCACCCGGCCAGCTTCCAAGCAGGAAAAGACGATCTGTAACCTGAGGAAAAAAAATGGATATAAACTCTTTCTGAAGCGGCTCCATTACAAATATCAGGTCACTCTCTTTTAATTCGCCTGCAACCAGGGCTCTTGCACGATGGCCTGATATATCGATTTCGTTCTCTCTGCATACCTGGACAGCATCACTGACCGCACCGGAACCGTCCTGACCATGAATACCCATGGAGGAAACAACGAAATCGTTTCTTCCCAGTTCACTGAAACGCTTTTTCATTATTCCCTCAGCCATGGCGCTTCGGCACATGTTTCCCGTACACACTAAAACTATAGAAATCATTATGTCCCTTGCAGGTTTATTGATAACACCGGCTCCGGAAATGTAATTGATCACTTGAAAAATACTATTTTCATTAGAAACAAAACAGGAGAAGAACAAAAATGGCTTTGACAAACGAGGAAAAGGGACTCATTCAGGAATCCTTGTCCGTATATCTTCAGATCTGCTCACAGCAGCTCCCCCCCGCTCAGATTCAGCAGCTTGCCTCTATAGCCCAGGGGATCATCAGAAAACTCGACTCAATAGGCTCAGGAGTCGGAGGAAAACAGGGTAACAAACCCGAAGGAATCACGGATGAATGGTACAAGAATGTGTGTTTATCATGTGACAAACTCTCTCCGGGAGGATGCACTGATAAAGTCACTGAGAAATATCCGGGTAAATGTGACCCTATTCTGCACTATGAACGGAAAAAGACACTGAAGCAGTAAGTGGCTTCGACTATCGTCTTAGAGAAGATATCCCCCCTTTTAAAAAGGAGGGATATTTTATTTGATATACATGATTCGGCTCTGTGCAGTACCGGTAACCTTTCCTGACGGGCTGAATGCTGTCAATTGAAGGACATAGGTTCCGGTGGCAAGTTTATCCGATGCAGGGTTCCACTTGATTGAGTTAAATCCGGGCCGGAGTTCTTTTCCAAGCTCTCTGCTCCAGACAGTCCTCCCTAATTGATCATAAATCCTGATCATGACGGTTTTCACTCCACTGTAGGGAGTAGTAAAACCTATATTAAGAACCCCTCTCAGTGGATTTGGATAAATTTTTACGATCGAAAAGCGGACGGGAGAGAAACTTTCTTTCCATCCGGATATGAACTCATCGTCACCGGCAAGAACATAACGGTACTCCCTTCCTCCGGCACTCAGGGTAACCTTTCCGCTTTTGTCAAATTCCATGCTTCCGGGATTGAAAATCGCAGTCTTTATCTGCTCAGGCACTGTTTTTCCGCGTTCGAGACTGTAGCTGACGATTTTCTGAGAGCCTGTTCCAGAGTTCTCAAATACCAGCGGGAAAGCGATTCCACCATCTGACATTTCATGAGCAATCATGTGACCGCGCAACCTGTTGTTATCCTTGTCAAGAGCACGCAGAGCGACACTGCTGAAAGAGGGGCTGGCTGGAAGAAAACTTGTTCCCGTTCCCGGAGAGTATGCAAAGTAAACAGGAGAGAGCGTTCCTTCCGCTGTACGGGCCTTCACAGCCACACTCCATCCACTGGCTGCACTCTTTTTGGCAGCAGGGAAAGTCGACATTGAAACCGGTGTGGGCGGAATCTTTAGTACAACATTTCTCTCCAGGTTGTTGTAAACCGTAAAAGCCCTGGCATAACCATATTCCAGGTCACTCCCGGGAAGGTTCATATCCGGGATGGGCGGCAAATGAAGGGGTGAAGAATACAGCCTCTCTGTTTCTTCATTAGTTTTCCAGGAATAAAACCAAATAGAATCCCGATCAGGTCCCTCAAGACCGGTAGCATCAAGGATATCTCCTATTCTCACGTTGAACATAAATGGCAAAGCAATATCTGTCCAGTCTTTTGCATTAAGTTCGATATTACAGGTTTCTTTCAGCGATGTTGTATATCCCGGCCCCAGGTCAATAGCAACTCTATCCCTGGTCTTAATCCAGAGCACTCTTCCGGGTGTAAAATCAAAAAGCTGCTTTATTTCAGGAGCGCTGGAATACTCTACCCATTTGACGGTATCATTAATGTTGCCGTTGTGAGTAACCCACCTGTAGAGTAAAAAATGCACAGGATCATAAGTCCATCCATCGTCACCTTTTAGCTCGTCAAGTACCGTTTCCACTGATGGGTCGTCTAAAACCGCAGTAGGCGCCAGTGGTATCCAGGACTCAGGTTCCGTTACAACCTCATCGGATGAACCCCTTCTCACAGACCTTGAAATATTAATTTTCCTGGTAAAGCGTCCATCACTTATTACCAGTTCAGCTCTTACCCCGTTATCGGTTGTAATCAAATCAGCGGGAATAACCAGAATTTCTGAATAAGCAGTGTCAGTAGCGATGTCTGAACTGACAATGCTCATTTTATTGGCACCATTTGATGCCCACAATTCTACCCGTATATTGGAAATATTATCATTGACAGTTAACGGGATCGGCAGATTGGTAAGCGGCTGTACCGCTGTGGAATCTGGGCCCAGATTCACAGCAGGTTCCCGTGTATCGATCATAAGCATGAAAGGATCAGGATAATCCTTCATCTGCGTAAGGTAAGAATACACCACCTGATTGACAGAATCTACCCCTTCTTTTGCTACACTCTTCCATTTGCCAGTTTCAACATTGTAATTGTACAACCAGATATCCTTGAGGCTGTATCCTGCAGGAACAGAATCCGGACGCATTCCAAAGTACAGAGGAGGAGATTGCCTGTCATTACGGAAATCCAGGCAGGGGCTGACAGGTATCAGTCCTTCCGGAATCGAAACTGGTGTGATGACATCGAGAGTATCATCGAATGGTCCTGCCCCGGCAGACCATGTCGCACTCTTCCATAACATTATCTTCTGATTGAAAGTCCTCAGGGTATCAGTGTTCTTGAAATAGGTAATTTTCTGCCAGACAGCGGGAGGAATCCTCACTGTATCCTTCGAGGAATCTGTGGGAGCTGCCCAGAGCCCATCAACCTTCCTCATCCACATGACAAAATAGTAGAGCGTATCAAATGTCAAATTCATTCCAAGGTCGAGAGTATGAGTATTCTCTACTCCCACACCAGATACGATCTGTCCGAAGCTTGAAGATGGCTCGTTTTTAGGATAGGTACTAGTGTGCCAGGTAATCCCTGTTTCCAGGGTAAGATTTCCGATACCAATAGTGTCAATTGTCCATTCCAGGACGATAGTATTTGAATTGCCATCAAAGTTCCTACCTGTAATTTTTATTCTGTTCGGGATCTGAGTTGTATCCACAATGACGGTTGTTCTTACAGCAGCGCTTGCCAACTCTGTGACTGCAGACCAGAGGCCATTACGGTGAACCTGCATGCCAAAATAGTAGTTAGTTAGCTGGGTGAGACCAGTAATGACTGTGGATTCCTGAATCGCCGGAAAAGATCTGCTGCTGAACTTGTTTTCATCGATCTCATGTTTCAGTGGGATTTTCTCATTACCCCACCATATTTTCACACTATCTATCAGATCCATCGGTGGAATAGCCCACGACAGTTCAACCTGAGTTGGAGAGATAGTACCGACAGTTAAAACTGCATTGTTTTCAGGTCTAGGTACCCCAACATTCAAAACTCTGGAAACAGGATCACTCTGATTTCCAAGTATCCCACGGATTGCCACATTGAAAGTTATATCCTTTGCTTCACCCGTAAACATCGCTCCCCTGTATGTCCTTACCACTTCATCAGCCGGTTCAGGAGGGAGAGAACCTGGAGGAATAGTATCGTATGTATACCCTAACTCATCATTACCATACCAGACCACCAGATACATCAGTGAATCCCTGTTCAGACTCCCAATGTTTGTTATATGAAGAACAACAGAATCTCCTCCTGCTACATATTCAGGAGTAAGGATCAATTCATTTGCAATAGGAGTCCCGCTGCACATGTGGGTTGAAAAACCGCTTGAGGGTGTAAAAGGGGGAATTGAATCTGGATTGTGCCAGAAGACTGAACCGGAAAAATAGTAATCAAAGCACTCCTCAGG
>JAAYIG010000092.1 GCA_012523595.1 Fibrobacter sp. | reverse complement strand
GTGTACTTTATCATCACATTATTTAGCTTGAGAGAACCCTGAACAGGCATTTTTCCATCCCCTAACGCGCCCTTGAGAGAAAGTGCCAGATCCGCAGTTCCGGATGCGGAAAGCTTGGCGAGTACAGGGACAATCTCCACCGGTATTTCTGCCAGGAGGTCATGAATGGCAACTGGATCAGAATCCATGGAAATATCAAACTGTGGGTTATCGTTAAGACCGGTAACAGAACCGGAAAAATTGAGGGCCAATTTCTGCAGTGTGAACCGGAATTGATTCAGGGTAAGATTTCCTGCAACCAGATCCAGAAGCAGATCATGATTCAGAGTGAGAGAAAGCTTGCTTAAAGGTTTTCTGATCTCTTTTGTCTTGACAGATACCTGACTGAGACGCAGATCACCAACAGGTTTGATCTCCCTCAATGCCTTGTCGATAGAAAGCCGCAGATCATAATCAATATCTCCAACTGTAAACTGCTGACCGGTTTTACGGTCATTGTAGATGAAAACACCATTCTCTATAACCAGCTTTTTAAGAGTCATTGGAACTGGAAGCATCGGCATACCACTGCTCTTTTTGCCCTCTTTTACTGCCGCACTGCTGTCTTTCTCAAGAGCTTTGATATCCGCATAATTGAAAGAACCTGCGGAATCAGTCTCAAGGAGAATCTGAGGCCCGGAAATGACTATTTTCCCAATCTCCGGACGTCCTTTGAAAATCGATGCAACATTGATGCTGATATTGAACTCCTCCAGACGGGCAAAGGGATCGGAAGAAAACCCGGGACGGGTGGTGTTGGAAATCTCGACGCCGGATAGTGAGACTCCGATATTTGGAAACAGAGTAAAACCGGCTTTTTTAATTTCAACCGTTCTGCCCAGCGCTTTTTCAACTGGAGGAATCACAAGCGATTTTATTTTCTGGGGCGGGAATAAAAGGAATAAGGCCGCTACCCCAGCGATAATGAGCACTACCAGAGTTAAAAGAACTATTCCAATGATCTTTCCGGCTGACCACTTTTTCATATTTTCTCCATTTTGAATTTGGGATGATTTAATTAAAATACACTAGAGAATAGAACATGGACAAGAAGTGGAGGGCGCATTACTATATTTAACCTCATCTCTCATGAGTTTCGATAGATGCTGAACCTATTCAACAGGTAAAGAATGTCTGAACCAGTAATTATTGCTGAACGGGTGAATAAATGTTATGGACCGGTAAGAGCGGTGAAAGAGCTGAGCTTCACTGTCCCGGAATCGATGTGCTTCGCAATGCTTGGCCCCAATGGTGCCGGAAAAAGTACCATGATGAGGATGATCTACGGAGCAAGTGAAAGAGATTGTCTGCCCACTGGGAAATTAACAGTTTTTGGCTTTGACCCACAGGTAAATCCACTGGCTATAAAGTTTTTATCCGGTGTTGTTCCTCAGGAGAATAACCTGGATGAGGAACTTAATGTAGAGCAGAATCTTTTTATCTTCTGCCGGTTCTATAATATTCCCACAAAACAGGCACTGGGTAGAATTAATGAGCTGCTTCATTTCATGGAACTCTCTGACAAGCACAAGGCACGGATAAAAGAGCTGTCGGGTGGGATGAAACGAAGGCTGATAATCGCACGTGCGCTATTAAACAACCCACGTTTGCTGATACTCGATGAGCCCACTACCGGACTGGACCCGCAGGTAAGGCACCTTATCTGGGATAAACTGCGGGAACTCAAGCGGAAAGGCATGACCATTCTTCTAACAACTCATTACATGGAAGAGGCATTCCAGATCTGTGACAGAATAATAATAATGGACAAAGGTGAAAAACACCTTGAGGGGAACCCTCATGAGCTTATCCGGGAACATATCGAGCCATTCGTTCTTGAAGTTAACACACCTGAAATTTTCTCCAGAATAAGCCAATCTCTACCGTCTGAGGTAAGGATTGACCAGGGAGGAACTGTGGTGAGGATTTTCGGAAAAGATCAGGAGATTCTCCACAATGTAAGTTCCAGGCTCAACCCCGGAGAATACTTCCTTCGTCAGTCAAATCTTGAGGATCTGTTTTTGAAGATAACCGGGAGTACACTCAATGCAGCCCAATAAGGCTATACTCTATCCTCCTTTTACAAAGCGGATTTCAAGCGTATGGTACCGTCATTACCGGGTATACACAAAAAACCTGATAAGCAATGGCCTTCCCCCTTTTCTTGAACCTCTTATATTCCTGGCAGGAATAGGTCTGGGGATGAGCAGGTATATAAGTGAGATGGGCGGAATACCATACGTGACATTTCTGGCTACAGGCCTGCCTATTACCGCGGCAATGTTTACATCCGCGTTTGAATGCTCTTACGGAACTTTTATCAGGCTTGAATTTGACCGGGTTTATGACGGGATGATTTCGGCTCCACTGGGAGTGGGAGATATTATGACAGGAGAGATACTGTGGGCCGGCACAAAAGGCCTGTTTTTCTCCCTTGCAGTGATTCTGGTTGAGACAGCTTTCGGCCTGATCCCTATTCAAGGCCTTGTCGCACCGATCATAGGTTTTTTAACCGGGCTAATGTTTGCTTCCATCTCTCTTCTTATTACAACCTTTGTTACCAATATCAACCATTTCAATTTTTACTTTACAGGTTTTCTCTCCCCCATGTTCTTCTTTTCCGGAGTCATTTTTCCGCTTGAGAACCTTCCGCCAGTTCTGAGGATAGCCGCGGAATTTTTCCCTTTAACCCACGCGGTACGCCCTGTCAGAGCGCTTATCCTGGGTCAATTCCAGTCTGTTATTCTCTTCGACCTTCTCATGATGGCGATCTTTACAGTTTTAACCGCTTGGCCGGGTATAAGGCGATTGAGGAAGAGGATAATAAAGTAGGAATATAGAATGTTCCTGTTTACCAAAATTCAGAGATCTGGCAAAATGCATTGATATGTCAAGGCAACTTTTCCTCAATCCCTCAGTCTTGCTTCTATGGACTGAAACGGGAGAGATCGTAGACACAAAGCTTTCCATCTATGTACAACACTAAAGCTTCAGGCTTTGTCACCCAGCTTGCAGCACTGACTTCCCCTTCGACTTTCAGTTTGAAAGGTGGTAAAGATCCTTGTGGCAATTGGGGATCTAGGTAGATCAGATAATGGTTATCCGGTGATCTGCTGCCATCACCAGTAGCAAAATATACCCATTTACCTGAAGGAGAAATTGTGTTGTTGTTTGGTGATTTTACCAGCCTCGATCCTCCGTTTGTTAAAATGAGTCAAACGGAACAGGAATAATTTCAGGTTCTTTGTACCATCGGGCCAGATAAAGATTATCCGTTTTTGTGATTTGATTATAAGCAATAATAAGAGCGTGTTCAAGTGGTTCCGAAATATAAACCAGATCACGGGAGGCATAAAAAACCATCTTTTTCGCATAATCATTAAGCAGGTCTGCCAGGGGGTGTTTGGTTTCATTCAAATCATTATCAAGGACTATCCATGGAGATTCAAAATCCTCCCATACATATTGATAAAAAACAAACGAGGGAGTTAGAAAAAAATCCAGGGGCGGTATGTGCTTTGGAATCGGTACTTCCTTTAGCCGTTTCCGGTTAAAGATGTCATCGATCACAAAATAGTAATGAAAGTCCATATTTTTATCATCATGAAAAAACAACGAAAGTACAATTCCATTACTATGATCTATAACCTTGGTATTTTCAATACCGATACCGGACGATTTACTGAAATCCATAAATTCAGCTTCGAGCTTTTTACTGTTCCAATCAAGCATTAAAACTGATTTCGGTGATCGCACAAAAAGCATTGAATTAGATTTCTGATTCAACGCTTTACAGATAGAGCATTCGAATTCTTCTTCAGGAAAGACATCAAGTTCAACATTATCCTCTTTTACTTCTGCTATTGCCCACTGCTCACCATATACCAGACCGATGGAGTTTTCCCTGAGAACAGGAAACAGATGAAAAATCTGGCCCATTGCAAAAGGTATCACTGCAGGATTTTGAGGAAAGAGTTTATTATTCATATTCTGTTCCTTGCATGTAAAAGACAGGCAGCATACTGCCGCAATCAGTATTTTCTATGATGTCATTTGTAAAATTCCTCGATTTTCTCCGGTACTTTGTTTATCCAGTCAGAAAGTTCAAATCTCCAGCCGTTTCTCCTCACATCTTTATGTCGATAATAAATCTGCTCCAGTTTTTCTGCATATTGCTTGATCTGCAAGAATCGCATGGGATTGATCGTCATGAAATATGCAAGCAATTCTCTGGAATCATTTACACCTATTGAGTTTAACAGACTTTTATCATTAAGAGCCAGGATCCTCTGACACATGGTCTTAACATATTTTAAATAACCTTTTCCCTTTTTATATGGACGCTTAATAGTGTACATCCACCAATCTGTCCCAAATAGAATTCGCTCCTTAACGACAGGATCAAATGCCAGAGCTTTCTTGAAAAATTCTATTGCTGAAGATTCAAACAGAAAATAGGATAAGTCAACATAGAAATTATTGTATTTTTTCATCAGATTAAGTAAACATGCAATCCAATTCATAGGATCATCATTACATGTCAGGTCTTCCCAGTACAAGTCACAGCTTAAATTATCCCTTTTATCCCAGAATGTATCTCCCCCGAAATGTGCAAGGCACAAATAAAGATTGGGATGATTCTGAAGAACCGGTTCCCATGCATGAGGACTGATAAAGGTGTTTTCAAACCAGATCTTTTTAACTTTGTTATTATAAATTCTAATTTCAGGAAACTGTCGGTCATAGTAATGTGGCATATCGTGTGTTGTCATCCCATTGCGGGATCCATGACATATGACAGGTATCCGGCCACTTTCACAAAGAGAATAGTAATCATGCCATGGAAATCTTAATTTAGGGTCACAAGGCTGATACCCAAGCGCCGTATACATCTTGATACCAACTGCTGGAAGATTTAACGGGAAACTCGATAAATGTGCTGTCTGAATCAGATTTTGTTCAAATGGCAACCTCCAGTTATCAAGATGAGCACGGGGATCATAATGATAGAAAGAAATCAACGATCCATTTGAAGAATAAAAAGCACTGGCTGTTCTTTAGTTTTGCAACGCAAAACGTTCCCACATTAGTTCATCTTTTCTACTCACTTTTTTAAATTTGCCTTTTTCTTCATCCCACCACTTCATTTCCCCATCTATCTTTTCATAGATCGGTTTTCCCTCATATCCCCTGTAATGAGCATAATCCATATTCATGGGCATATTTACCAGTAATCTGCGTCTTCCACCAGGTTCACCCAAACATTTAAGCTCTGGATCATACCAAAAAAGGCATTACGAATGTCACAGTTACGAATTACAACATCTCCTGCAATCCACAATGTTATAGCGGCATTACCATGCTGAAAAGCAAATCTACACCCCAGATTCCATCTGCACCGAAAACAATCGATTCTCCCCCGTCAACCCCGATACCATCGATGGTGATTCTGCGCGCCCGCATCACCCTGAAAGCACCATTCTGGTCAAAATTGATGGTTTCTGAATTTTTAGCTTCCTCACAGGTAGTAGGCTGGATATGGATAACTTCTTTTACCTGATAACGGGTTTTCTCAATGATTTGGGGTTCGATGACCGTACTGTCAAACCGCTGCAGGAACTGTCAATTGTAACCTGCTCTTCGTAAGTCGCAGTGTCCAAAATAACTACCTCATCACCACTGCTGCTTCCATCTGCACCCGCAGCATATATCGCTGCCTGCACAGAGGTAAACTGCCCGGTACCGTTCTTGGATACCGTATAGGTAGCTGCCTGGAGATTGCAAATAGATAACAGTACACCTGTCAGGAAATAAATCGCTGTATATCGATTCATGTATTCTCCAAGAAGGGTAAAACTCATTAAGTGAAGCTAATAAGAATAATTTACATTATTTTTTCTACTTAGTCATCCTTTACGGTCTTTTTTTGAATTTCCCCTCCCCTCCTTTTCGTGTCTCTGCACCTCCGTGGAAATCTCTTTTTCTCAAGCCAAAATACCCGAAAGGATTTACCAAAACACAGTTATCACTGCCGTTATATATTTTTACTTTTTATTCTATAGAATTGAGGAGGAAATGGTGTATCGGCCGGAAATCAAGCTTTTAGATTGCTCTATTCGTGATGGTGGACTGCTCAATAAGTGGCAATTCAGTGATGAATTTGTAAGGGCTACCTATCAGGCACTAAGCAGTGCCGGAATAGATTACATGGAGATGGGCTACAAGGCTTCCAAAGAGCAGTTCGATCCCAAAGTGTTTGGCAAATGGCGATTCTGCGATGATGAGGATATCAAGAGAGTAATCGATGGTATCGAATCTGAAATGAAACTCTCCTGCATGGTTGATATCGGAAGAGTAAAGAGTGAAGATATTCATCCCAGAGATCAGTCCCCCTTCAGCATGATCCGGGTTGCCTGTTATATCAAAGACATTGACAAAGCGATCCAAACATGCAGGATGATAGCTGACAAGGGATATGAGACCACAGTGAACATCATGGCTGTTTCCACAAACCTGGAACGGGAGATCGATGAGGCACTCAATGACCTGAGCAAAACCGATATCCCCATCATTTACGTAGTTGACTCCTACGGAGCTATGTACTGTGAAGATATCTCTTTTCTTGTTAATAAATACAAGGAAGCCCTGCCCGGAAAATCTATCGGGATACACACACATAATAACCGTCAGCTTGCATTTGGCAACACTATCCAGGCCATAATCGACGGTGCCAATATGATCGACGCGTCTGTGTATGGTATTGGAAGAGGACCGGGGAACTGCTGTCTGGAACTTATGCTTAGTTTTCTGCAGAATCCCAAATACTATATCCGCCCGGTGCTGCAGCTCATTCAGGAACATTACCTGCCTCTTCAAAAGAAAATCGAATGGGGCTATATCATACCTTATATGATCAGTGGAATGCGCAATGAACATCCACGGGTAGCAATCGCTTTCCGCGATTCTCCTGAAAGAGACAACTTCGTCAAATTTTACGACATGCTCACCACCCCGGAAACGGAACACGAGATCACAGGTGCTTAAGTGCTGAAAATCGGCATCGCACGGGGAATTCCGGAACACAACCTCCTGCCCGCCTTCCAGGCAGCACTGGAAGGGGGCTTTTATTATCTGGAAATTACCATGAACACCCCTGATGCTGTAAAGCTGATTTCCGTTGCAGCAAGGGAATTTAACGGTAAAGCACAGATCGGCGCAGGGACAGTAACCAATCTCAATGAAGCCAAAGAAGCTCTCAAAGCCGGGGCACAGTTTATCATTTCTCCTGTAGTCAACCTTGAAGTTATCGGGTATTGCAGAAACCACAATATTCCTGTATTCCCGGGAGCGCTCACTCCTACTGAAATACTGAATGCCTGGGAAGCAGGAGCTACAATGGTAAAGGTTTTTCCGGTTAAAGCGATGGGTGGACCTGATTATATAAAGGAATTAAAAGCTCCTTTCACAAACGTAAAACTCCTGGCTTGCGGCGGAGTGACTCCTCAGAACCTTCCCGATTATATCCAGGCAGGAACAGACGGCATCGGAATAGGAGGACAGTTGTTCAGAAAAGAGTGGATCGAATCCTGTGATTACGAAAGTATCAGAAAAGCTGCTCTATCGTTTGATCTTACTGCCCGTTGAAGACTGAACATGATTCCGCAGACACTTTAGCCTCCCATTTCTCCGGTCGGTGTCGGAATCGGTATCGGAATCAGTATCGAAAATTTTGTTAAAAGGGGAATTGATACCGATTCCGATACCGACCCCGAATAAAAAAGGACACCGAAGTGTCCTTTTTTTTTTTTAAAAGATGGTAATCTGTCAGTTAGATTACTTTGCGTATTTGAAATTTGCCGTGCCCTTTGCATCAGATGAAACAGTTACGATCTCAACCAACACATATGCACCCTCATCTGTCTTTACAACAACAACATCACCGGCTGAAACCTGGAGGCGGCCATCAGAAACGACTTTTGATGCATCAAACAGAGCCTCAATCTCCTCTTTAGTGGTGATATCATCATAATCCACATTTACCTTATGGAACTTAGTGTTATTGGGATTTACCCACTCTGCAAATGCAGTAATACCACTCTCATTTTTAGCATACACAGGGGTCATAAGAACCGGGCTGCTGACTTTTGAAGAATATGTGTAAACAATATCAACACCGGAATTTGCTGCTCTTGCGGCTGCTGCGAGCATTACCTGACCATTATCAAGATCTACTGAGCTCCCCACCGTGGGATGATCATGTGCTCCGAGAGTAAAGGTACCTTCCACAACCTGTGTTCCTGTGCTGCCGCCACCTACTGTAAAATTAAAAGAAAGTGTTGTGTTACTGTTATTGATGTCGGTAACAGAAACCACCAATTTATAGTCACCGGCTTGAGCAGAAGAAGCAACTTTGATATAGATTCGATCTTCATCTTTAAATTTAAAAGATTTAACACCAAAAATCGTCGGATATTCTACTTCGATCTGGCTTTTCGACACACTTGTACCAGAGGAAGTTTGTACTGTAATTTCAACCGAGGCGATTTCATCTGGTGCACTTATCTCACCGGTAACTCCCGTCCTGGTACCTTTCTGCAAAGTTGAGGGTACACTCACGGAAATATCTGCTGATTTAGATTCGGTTAGATCAAGTAATCCACAACCGATAAGACTTAAACTCACTGAGATCGCCAGTGCAGCAACCGCAAACTTCTTCATAAAACCTCCTTACCCGTTTCAATACGGATACGTTAGAGTTGAAATGTTAAATGTCCTTCCTGTATAAAAGAAGAATAATATATATTACTCCACAAAAAAATCAACCTGATTCATCATTGTTTCCTGAATATATAAAAAATCCTTCTTGTCTCTGATTGAATCAAGTTAATCCTTTAACCATGCAAATCAGGATATTACTTGAATGATGAATAAAACACAAAAGTCTTCCTGCGTGCTTTCACCTCTACATCCACAAATTTCCTGGTTCCGATAATGTTTCCTGATTTATCATGAGTAGAGACATCAAGCGAATAGGTGCCTGGTTTAACAGGAATCCTGGCAATCTGTACTGTCCTGGGAAGAAGAAAACAGCTCCGTGTGTCTGCCCGCTCCATCTGGTCAGTCAGTACATCGGTTCCCACATTCAGAAACAGATTGGCAAGAGCATTCCCGGTTTGAATCTCCGCCTTTGCCTTCTGTGCCGCAATAGTCCTCAGTACTACTCTAACAACTGTGCGGCTTAAAGTCGCTGCTTTTGTATCATCAAGATATTTCTGGGCCTGTTTCTCAAGATCATTGATCACTATTGATGAGAATGTCTGGCTGATTCCGCTGCATCGGACCGAAAAGCCTGCTGTCCGGGACGGTGTCTTTTTCAGAGCAGGCAGAGCAAATTTTATGTGAAAAGTGGTTCCGGAAGAGGTTGTCTTCCCTTTCGAAGCCTTTTTAATCTCACTGTCTGCAATATAGGGAGCAGGCCTGGATATTGTTTCCACAACCCCATTGGGACCGACATGATTGACCACAAGCAGTCCATCCTTGACGTATGTCCCACGCCAGACTTTTTCATCCAGAGATGGTCCTCTCCCGGCATAGCCAATGAAAACTATCTCAGAAGAGTTATTGGTAAAATTCTCTGCACCTTCTGTGTCCTCTCCACCCTTCAACCCCAGTTGTACATTGTCATCCGGCCTGTCATTCAGAATGAACATCCTGTAAGCGAATTCCCCGATCGGACGCGGAAGCGGCACCGGACCGTTTTGAAAAGCCTTTATAGATTTGTAAAGAGAGATCATGGAATTGTCAGACTCCCCAACTGCATCGTAGGCTATGGAGGCCACATAATGAAACATGCCGTCAGAGCTGTACTTCGTGTCTTTACGATCCTTTCTCTCCAGTTCATCAAAAAGCAATTGTGCCCTGCGCACTTCCACCAGCGCCTCATCGACATCCCCCTTTGCCAGGTAATTGAATGTGATCAACTGATGCATCATAGTGAGCTCGAAAGGCATGCCGCGGTAAGGACGTACGTTATCGTTTACCAGAATCGCAGCCGCTTCATTGGTGACCGAGCGTGTAAAGAGCTCATTGTAAATATCGGCCGCCCTTTGCAGGTAAAGATTGCTGGAATCATACATGTGTGCGTAGTGAAACAGCACACCAATGTCCAGATTGTAAAGCAACTGGCTGTTTTTCCCGTACAGGTTAGGGTTCTTCCTGATACTTTCTATCGCGGATTGGTAATTTCCGGTCAGGGTCACATCCGCCAGCTTCTCCAGCCGCATGGCGCTGCGCCCTGCACAGGAAACCAAAACAGATATAGCTGTTACCGCAAAACAGCACAGGAAGGTTCTGTTTTTCATATTGCAAACAGCCCTGAAGCAGAGCATTGATGTTTTCAGAATCTGACTTTAGCTCTTTCAACGTACTTCTTAATCTTCTTCTCTCCGATCCAGACCTTGCGGTTGCTCTCGATTTCCACCAGTTCCATGTTGGTCTGATAGAAAACCACCGCTTTACCGCCATCCTGGTCGGGAATCGAATTGATAGTCCCGATCATCATAAGATCCGCACCGGTTTCTTCACCCATGTCTTTGCGGGTCTGAACAGAAGCATTCTCAGCCATATCCGCTTTCTCATCGCGAAGCTGTTCCCGTTCAGTCTTGGTAGCCACGAAATCCACTTTCCCTGAGTTCAGAAGTGCCCTCTCAACATCTTTGACAAAAGTTTCAACACTTATATGCTCATGACTTTTATTGACTATCTTTCCTACAATGACAGTCGGTCTTCTGTTCTCCGATTCCCACTTATAAAGCCAGCGTTGCGAAAGACAGTCTCTTATCATTTCTTCAGCAACCAGCCTGGAATCTGTATCATTCCATTTGCCTGTAATATCAATTGTCGAATCACTCTGGACACGTGTGACTTTGGTTGAGCAGCCGACAATTAAAAGAAAAAACATTAACAAGCACAGGATCGCTTTGGGTTTGAAAATCATCGGGCCTCCCTTGATGAGAATTACTGTTTATTGATTAGATTACACATTCAACAGAAAATACCTTCAGATTGCTGTTTCCACAAACAATCACTTTTTGCAAAGTACCGCAGACTGCTGCTTGAGCCAGGCCGCGGCGCGCTTCTTGACATCCTTTGCAGCAGCCTCAGGAGTGGAAAAATAATACTGTCTGTTGGAACGCCCTGCAAACAGATCCCCCTCTGAAGAACTGGAGGTGAACTGTTTTGTCTGCTTAAGATTCTTCTCCATCACCTTCATCACAGGCTCCTGCCCCTTTACTGAGTTCGTAGTAACAATGATAAGGGTCTTCTGGTAAACCATATAGTTTATCTCCAGAGTAGCGGTGTAGGTTTTTACAAACTCATTGCGGGACGGATCACCATTGATCTCCTTGAGATAAGCGGACTGGGAATTGATTTCCGGTTCCAGATCGTCAATTTTTGGAAGGGATACAATACACTCCTCCAGAATCCTCTCCCCTATCTGCGATTTTCCGTCAGCAGTCGATTGCCCGTGGATAATAGTAATGTCTTTCTGCTGAATTTCCTTCTCTGATACGCTTCCCTGGGCATAAAGTGCAAGCGGTAACAGAGCTGAAAGAACGGTTGTGTACAGTGCTTTTTTCATATCAGACTCCATTTTTTATCGTGAAAAACCTTTCTTTTCTTACCAGTTGTTTCAGTTGTAATTGAGTTTCTTTACTTTTCTGAACCGGTCGGAAAAGAGAAATCCTATCTCTGCCCCTGCAGCATGATCTCTTGTTTCATTAGCCACGATATGGTAAGGAACTCGTATCCTTATCTGCAGCGACTCGGTGACATCAAGCACAAATCCCAGATGTATCGTGGCTGAGGGGCCGAAATTATCTCCGAATTCATCTGTTTTATCAAAATAATGTGCTCCTATACCCAATCCCAGAAAAGGACGGAAATCGGAACTGGTAAGGAAAAAATCAAAACCCAGATCAGCACCAAAATTTTTCCTCGGAGCAAACCAGTCAACATCCAGAAAAATGCCTATATGCTCCCTGTAATATATCTGATTTATAAAGGAAAGCTTCATAAACGACCTGGAGTAATCCTGCAGGTCATTGTTCAAGGGGATCATAGCGCCTGCAGAAATACCACCGCTGTAAATAGTAAGCGGAGATGTTGGTACTCCCTTCTCCGAAGGGTCATCGGCAAAAAGTAATCCGGCACAGATCATCAAAACCGCACTTGCAATCACTCTTTTCATCTTTTCACCTCTCTTTTCAAGTTAATTACTATTGCTTTCACTTTAATAGACTTCCGGGGAGAAAAAAACGCTCACTTTCAAGGAATTATTCTATCACACCGACATCCCTGTAAGGTCCCCAGAAAAGCAATCTGAACTCTATTGAAATCCTGTGTTTAATGTCTTTATCAAGCACAACCGAATATGGAACCCGAAGCTGAAATTGGGAGCGTTTTGAGATGTCAGCAGAAAACCCCAGATGCGCTGTCATAAATGGCCCCATAGTGTTATCGGAAGCCCGGCTTTTCGATTGATACAGAAAGCCTAAGCCTGCTCCGGCAAAAATCCGTCCTGCATCCAGATTATAAACACCATCAAGGCCGATATCTGCCCCCGCTGTCCTCTCCGGCACCGACCCGGATACATCGAAAAACAGCTCCATGCTGTTATTGATAAAGTACAAAGCAGAGATCCCAAGCTGCAGGTTCTTTCCCCAGCCTGAATTCTCACCAGAGGGGATTAGTGCCAGCCCTGCTGATGGCCCCAATCCAAACCTGGAAAGTGGTTTCAGAGGCATTGATCTCTTCTCAACTGCCACATCAGGGCCTTTTATCCGGCTCTCTGTAAAAGTATTCAGGGTAAACATATTGTTAAGTACCCTCTGGGTCCTGTTCCTGTTTATTTCAAATTGAAATGTCCCTACATCACTCCCTCTGGCATTTATTATAGTGTACTTTCCAGATGGCAGAGAGATAAAGACCTCTTTGCGCTCCTCTTTGTAAAAATCAGCAAAAACATCAAGATAATTTTCACTCAGGATAAGAAATTTACCCTGACAATCACTCCCGACCAGAACCCCGCCAGTACTTTTTTCAAGATCAGTAAGCATTATATCACCCTGGCCGACTATATTGAACCTGTATGAGGGATGCTGGATTTCACCACTGGTAAGAGCACTTGTCTCTACTGTTTTCCGGTATGCATACTGGTAAGCCTCATTGAGAGTAACTTTACGATCAGCAGAAAAATCAGCACTTCCCCGGAGTCCATTGAGCCAGTGAAAAGAAAAAACCGAACTTTTCAATGTCTGCGATTCCTGAGCACGCTCATTGGCGGCTGAGGAGGCAATTATCACCTGTCCTTTAACCTTCTGCTGATCCTGCAGAAAAAACGGCTCGGCACGTGCTCCGCCTTTGTAAACTGCTACAGCACCGCTCTGACAGGCATCAAAAATGCCTATCCTGATCCCTGCAGGTAAACTATCGAGGAATTCCTGAACCTTCTGCAATGAAAATTTTGTGTCTTTCAGCAAAAGATTCTGCCCGTCAGCATGACCTGAATAATAAAGCAGAAAAAGACAGTTGCCCGGATCACTGTCCGAAAGAAGTAGTTTTCTGGCTTTGTCAAGGTGGTGCCGGAGATCAGAACTGTCCGGATTAAGGGCCGTAATCACATTACTCTTTTTAAAGTCAGCCAGTTTCACAAGTAGATCAGCAAAGCGTTTTGTGTCCTCTTCAGCAAATCGCAGTTTCCCCACACTGCTTCCGCCGTCGTTCTGCCCAATAAGCAGTGCATATCTGTACGCAGACACGTTCTGAAGCAGCAGAAAAAGAATAAGAAACAATACTGTGCGAAGCATTCCCTACTCTTTTCTCAGGAGAAGTGTGGCAGTCTGACTTCCTTTTGAAAAAGAGAACTTGCTGATTGCAGCTTCAATATCACTTAAAGAGCTGTGTTTTTTAGCTATAGCCGATACAGATTCTTTCACATCGGAAGTCTTCAGAGGTGAATGCGAGAAAACAGCCACAACCAGTTCACCCCCTGAGGAATTATCAAGAATTATGCTCCCCGGGAAATACAGATCATTTCCTTTTCCTGATGGTACGCTGCAGGTGATAGATTTCTGATCGGGATGATAGAAAGATATGGTGCCGCTTTGATCTATACTTAAAAGGGCAACATACCAATCCCTGGGAGAATTATATATAATCTGGATTCTGTCACCCGCACGAAAAACTTCAGAGAGGCTGCCTTTTTGAGACTTCCCATCTCTTTCGTAAATAAATGAGATCAGAGCCCCGCCCTTGAACATCACGGTCTCTCTTCCGGAATTAAAGGCAATTGTATTAACAACCGGAATAGCAGCAATTATAAGCAGAAGGCATACGACCGGAACCAACACCGGACGGGCAAATGCAGGGCTTAGATACTTCTGCCAGAAAGGTG
>JAAYIG010000091.1 GCA_012523595.1 Fibrobacter sp. | reverse complement strand
GTATCGCAAGTAAAAGAAAATAATGGCCGTTGAACAGAAGAAAGAGGATAGTGAACAGTATTACCTGCAGTTGTCCCAAGACAGTAACTGGTTCATCAGTAAAGGGATCGATCAGTTCCACAAAACCAAATCCGATTTCAGTATCTATCAATCTTCCGGCAAACTGAACAGCAGTGAACAGAAAAGAAGCCACAAATCCGATTCCAAGCCCCACCGCAGCTTCCTTGACAATCATAAAAATGAAAGATCCTGCAGAAAAGGGCTGAATAATTTCCGGGCCAGTGCTCATCACAGCGTTAAAGAGGATTATCGTCAACAAGAGTGATAGAGCGACTTTCAGTTGTACGGGAAGAGCGTTAGAACCGAATACCGGAAGCAGTGCAACAGTAGTGACTATTCTTACAAAAACCAGAAGAAAATACTCAATCTGATCGAGTGAAAAAGGGATAAGCTCCACTATTTAATTACTCTCCCAATCATGTCGAAGAGCTGGTAGGTATACTCCAGAATTTTTAGAAGCATCCATGGCATAAGGGCCAGGAACACCAGTACCATGACCAGAATCTTCGGGATAAAAGTCAGAGTCATTTCATGAATCTGAGTAACAGCCTGAAACACTCCGATAATAAGTCCGATAAACAGTCCGGCAATAAGCATTGGTCCGGAAACCAGAAGTGTAATCCAGATTGCCTGCCGCCCGATATCTATCACCGCTGAAGCATCCACGTTTCCTCCTGCTGTCAATTAAAAGAGACTACCAGTTGACGCACAATGAGATGCCATCCATCGACAAGTACAAAAAGAATAATCTTGAAGGGCATCGAAATCATAATCGGAGGCAGCATCATCATACCCATGGAAAGCAGCACCGATGCGACAATCATGTCAATTACCAGGAAGGGAATAAAGAGGATGAAGCCTATGATAAAACCGGTTTTCAACTCACTGGTAATAAAAGCCGGGATGATGACCTGAAAAGGGAGATCATCAGCATTTCTGGGCGGTGCCATTTTTGAGATCCTTACAAAAAGGGCAACATCATTTTCACTGACCTGACGCAGCATGAAATTGCGCACAGGTTTACCGGCATTAGTAAGTGCTTCCTTGAATTGAATCTCCTGAGCCAGATAAGGCTGAATGGATTTTTCATTTATCTCTGTAAACACAGGCATCATAACAAAAAGAGTAAGGAACAGTGCCAGCCCCACCATTATCTGGTCCGGCGGCATGGTCTGAGTCCCTATAGCCCTTCTGAGAAATGAAAGTACGATTATCATACGTACAAAAGAGGTTACCATTATCAGAATTGACGGAGCAAGAGCGAGGATTGTGATCAGTAAAAGTATCTGAAGAGCAACTGCCACATCCGCAGGTTTGTTTGAATCAGCGACAGACAACGTAAGCTTCGGCAGCACCTGAGCGCTTAAACCGATCACCGACGGACCCAGAATGAATAACGCTGCGGCTGTAAACCCACTATGGATTTTACTGCTCAGACTTGAAAACTTGCGCAGAAAATCTCCGGAGTTACTGTCCGACAGCTTATCATCAGGTAATAGCCGGACATTTTTTCTGAATGGGAATCTGATCATACCGGTTTTTTAATCTTTCCTATGAAATTATTGAATGCATCCCTGAACTGGGTGATGGAACTTCCGCCTTTACTTGATGCAATCAGGTCGATAGCCCTCTGTCCCTCTATCTTCTCCAGAAGCACAATTGAATTTGGAGTCTGTCCCAGAAGGTAAACCGAATCCATAACCCTTATAAGAATGGCATTTCTGTTCTGACCAAACGGAAGTACCTCCAGAACATCCATCGCTCCCCCGCCGCCTATTTTCGATGTTCCGGCTATTCCAGCTTTACGCATGAACCAGGCCAGACCCAGAATAAGGAGCACTATCAATGCAAGGTAGAAGACAATCCGGAATACAACCGATGTGTAATTTATGTTCTCCTTCGCAGGTGCAGTGTAATTGCCGAGGCTGGAATCACCTATACTGCTTACCGCCTCCCTGACCTTGTTGATGTCAAAATCACCGGTTCCGCTCTGTGTTTCCTGAGCTGGAGAAGACACCAGAAATAAAAAAAGGCATGCTAAGAGGACTGAACTGAATCTGATTTTTTTAACTTTTGAAACCACTGAGGAACGGCCCCTTTCAGGATTCATAATAGCTCATTGCGGGGCCCAAATGAGCGGTTATATTCTGATTTCGGCACTCTCAAGCCCCGCACCCGGATACCGGAATCAAATTCTGAATGCAGAAATTATCTAAGACTCTTTATCCTCTCCTCCGGAGAGACAAGTGATACTATGCGTATACCGAAACTCTCATCGATCACAACAACTTCCCCCTTTGCCACTACCTTGTTGTTCACCAGAAGATCGACCGGCTCACCAGCCATGCGGTCCAGTTCTACGATTGAACCGGGCGCCAAATCCAGAATTCTCTTTATGGGAAGAACTGATCGTCCAAGCTCAATTGAAACATCGAGCTCTATGTCAAAAAGCATTTCAATGTTCTCTCGGGGAGCATTAATTGGAGCGCCGGTCAATGTTGTCTCATGAAACTCTCCGGATGAATCAAACGATGTTACTTTTGACAGATCATCCAGTTCCGACATGTTGAGTCCTACCTGCCCATCAGAGGATTCTTCCAGTGATGCAGGGATCATACCGGAAATGCTATCGGTAAATTTTCCGGAAAAAAGCAACGCTGCACGAGATTCTATTTTCCCCTCAACAGATACCGTGACCGGTATTATCTCGCATGAATCAAGCGGCTCATCAAGGCTGTCTTCCTTGAAATCGGTAACTTTAACATCCCCTGCTGTCAGCTTTACACCTAATTCTTTTCCTGAGGCAGTTTCAAAGGCATTTACTACCTGATTGAACAGTTCAGAGATTGCCTGCTTATGATCATCATTGTACTCTGCAGTCCCATCCCCCATAAGCATGAGGTCTGAAATAACTGCAACATCGCTTTTCTTCATCACGATGCCAAACTGACCTTCAACCTCTTGCAGCGAAACAGTTAAAAGAGCAGCCTGAGAGCCGATAATTCCCCCTATTTCGGAAGGATCGGTGGTAGAACCGATTTCCGGAACCATCAGTGTATTTATGTTAAGAACAGTGGAAATAACAGTCCCGGCCTGTCCGCAGAAGGAGCCGAAGAATCTGTTCAACACCGCTGTTTTATCGGCCTCCGGCTCAGAGCCTGAACCGCTTCCAAGATTTTCCGATGACAATAAGGCATCGATCTGCTCTTGAGAAAGTATGTCACTCATCGCAGCCCGGTACCTCCTTTTCGATTATTTTTGTTATTCTGATCGCTTTTTTTCTTCCGACAAGCCCCGATCGAGCCGCCATCTTGGTTTTACCCTCAATCTGCACAGTAAGATCACTGTCAAAAGGTTTATCGAGACAGAGAATGTCACCATGCTGAAGCTGCAGAAGATCGCGAATAGTCAATGATGTCCTTCCGATTACAGTAGAAATTGTCAGAGGAATGTCTCTGATCTCATTCTCCAGAAGCTCCCTGGTCTCTTTCGTAGCTTCACTCTGGGATGACATCCAGGACTCGCCAGAGAGATTGTTGATTACACTTTCAAGGAGCATGTATGGGTAACATATGCTCATCAGTCCTGACGCGTTCTGCATCCGGACCTCAAGAGAGATCAGTATGACAGTTTCTCCCGGAGGAGCTATCTGAACAAACTGGGGATTTGTCTCGTAAGTTTCGATTTTTGGACTGAAAACACCCACATGCTCCCAGACACTCTTGAGATCCGTAAGACTGCGTTCCACAATCCGGTTCATGACATTCTGCTCGATAAGAGTCATTTCCCGGTTCTGTTCAGCAGCCCTTCCCTGCCCTCCGAAAAGCCTGTCGATTATGTAAAAGACAAGTGAGGGGTTGATCTCAAGGATGGCATTTCCGTTCAGGGGTTCCATTTTGAACAGATAGATGCAACTGGGGTTTGAAATTGACATGATAAACTCAGAATAGGTGAGCTGGTCAACGCTCACAAGCTCAATTTCCACAAAAGTTCTGAGAAAATTGGTAAGGCTTGTGGAAAATTGACGCGCGTAGCCCTCATGGAGGTTCTGAAGGGTACGCATCTGATCCTTTGAAACCCGGTCCGGCCTGCGGAAATCATAAAGTGCAAGCGATTTCTCCATATCCCGGGGTTCGTCAGTATTGAACAAAGAGGCTGCGGGATCCCCTTTAGGGCCTTGTTCAGATGCATCGCCACCTGCAGACACTGCAGACAACAGGGCATCAACTTCTTCCTGGGAAAGGATATCGCTCACAATAACCTCTTGCTATTGAATAATATACGTTGTAAATAAAACATCGCTGACCTCACCTGTTTTTGGAGGAAGCGATCTGTTCACCAGTCTTACCAGGTCTTTCCTGATCTTTGTCTTTGCATCCGGTTCTGTAACTTCCGCAAGTGTCAGTTTCGAAAGATGATCTATAAGAAGGTCCTTGAATCTGGGAGTCCTTCTTGAAAGTTCCGCTGCCAGTTCAGGAAAAGCCTTATCATCATACTCAAATATTATGGCCGCTTTCAGGAATCTCTCACCATCGGTACCGGCAATATTTACAATTGCCTCGATTGGATTGTCGGCAGTTGTGGCGCCCATTTTTGTTGTCATTTCAATTACTTTCTTAAGTGAATCTGCCTGCTGAATGGCATTTTTCTCCTCAGGGCTTCTGGGGCGAAATGCACTTACCATGACAAAAGCAATAATTGTATTGAGCAGAACCACCCCTGAAAGAATACCTATGACTAAAAACTTATTCCCCTTCTCCTCATTTGCCCCTTTTTTCTCAGCCGGAGCGTCCATTTCTCTTCTTCTCTCGTCCATCTTCACGGCTCCATTTCATGTCTTCATAATAAGTAAAGCAGTATCCGGTTAACTCTCCGGATTCTCTTTCTTCTGCACATATTCAACATAAATTTCAATTCTACGATTCTTCCTGCGATTTTCAATTGATGTATTCGGAACAAGCGGACGGTATTCACCGTAGCCGATCGCACTCAATCTCGAAGGTTCGATTCCACCTGCTCCGGCCATAAATTTAACAATATTGAGCGCTCTTGCAGCACTCAACTCCCAGTTCGAAGGGTATTTGTAATTGTGAATCGGTATATCATCTGTGTGTCCTTCAACCCTGATCTGTGTGTCCGGAACCCGGTTTATTATTTGTGAGATTGAGCTGAGTACCGGTATCAATTCCGGCTTTATCTCGGCCTCACCCAGGTCAAAACCAATCGGATCACTCAGTTTAATAGCGATTCCACTCTCTGTGACCTTCACCTTTATGGCGTCTTCAAGATTCTCCTCTTTTATGGCTCTTCTAATCCTCATCGTGGCATCTATTGCCAGATGCTTATTCTGATCATTGCCGCCAAGTCTTGGCACCATCACCTCTTCGGTTATAAGAATCGAGGGGTAAGATTCCAGTACTCCACCCAGTGCGTTATGAAGCGAAGATGCCGCAATATCAAATTTGGCAGGATCAGTAGTTGACATAGCCAGAAGCATCACAAAGAAACAGAGCATAAGCGTACACATGTCACCCCAGGTCATCATGTATGCCGGAGTACCACGCGGGGCATCTGCTTGCTTTCGCTCTCTGGCCATTAACTCTCCTTATTTACCCTGATTTCTGTCCTTCATAGCCGCAGCCCTGAGTCCCGGTTCCAGAAAGGCAGTCAGTTTCTGTTCCACAATACGGGGATTATCTCCTGATTGTAAAGACATTATCCCCTCAAGCATCAGTTCTTTTATCAGTATCTCCTTGCGTGAATAAGCTTTTAATTTTTCAACCAGTGGAAGACATATAGCATTAGCGAGCAGGGAACCGTAAAATGTAGTGATCAGAGCCACAGCCATATTGGGTCCGATCGACTCGACATCACTCATGCTGCCAAGCATCAGCACAAGTCCAATCAATGTACCAATCATCCCGAATGAGGGACCCATGGCTCCCAGAAAATCAAATATCTTCGCTCCCTCTTCATGACGGGCCTCGGTAAAGGTGATCTCTGTAGTGAGAATATCTTTTATAAGATCCGGCTCTGTTCCATCAACAGCCAGTTGTATCCCCTTTTTCAAAAATTCATCATCTATATCTGCAGCACGGGCCTCAAGCGCCAGAATTCCCTCCCTGCGTGCCTGTTCGGCAAAATCCACTAATTGACGAATAATCTCGACATGAGTCGTTTTCTTCACGAAAAAGGCGTTTTTAAGGATTCCAAAAGCATTGAGAAGTTTGCTGGCAGGAAAGGCTGCGATAGTAGCGGAGACCGCTCCACCCACAGTGATGTAAATTGATGGCATGTCAATAAATGCAACGATGTTTTCGATCTTGATTCCAAACACTACCAGAAGGAATGCAGCCGCCAGTCCCAATACTGTTGCAATATCCATAAATCCAAGACTCCTTTGTCCGGTTTACTACTGTTCCGGATTGCTCCTTGATCCATCCTTCTTGATAACCTGAGGGCCCTGATTACATAATTGTTTATATTTTATAGTTTTGCGTACAATTTCTTCAAGGCTGTTCTGCACGATTATCTTCTTTCCATTTGTCAAAGTGAGGACAGTATCGGGAGTGGATTCCATAGTCTCGATGAGATCGGCATTGAGTACAAATTCCTGTCCATTTATCCGCCTTAAAGCAATCATTCCCGCCTCCATAAGTTTCTATAATATCATTACATACAATTGATTGCAATAATACGGGAGAAGATTGATCTGAAAAATCAAAACTTCTCCCGTTTCATTTATGCATTACCTCACCAGTTGAACCAGTTCCTGGAGCATGGAATCACTGGTGGTGATGACCCTGGCATTTGCCTGAAACCCACGCTGGGTCGAAATCATGGTTGTGAACTCAGTGGCCAGTTCAACATTGGACATCTCAAGTGCACCCGGTTTGATCACGGTTGTGGAACCAACACCCGGTTGCAATAATACCGCATCTCCGGAATTATTGGAAACCGCGTACACACTGTCACCCAGCTTCCTGAGTCCCGCGGGGTTGTTAAACTCTGCCACGAAGATCCTTGCGATTGACTTTGAGATTCCGTTGGTATAAATACCTGAGATCTCTCCCGTCTCGTCAATTGCAATCTCCTGGAGTTTACCCATGGCGTACCCGTCCTGCTCTCTTGCCGCAGTGGTAGTCGCCGATCTGAACTGAGTTATTCCCTGGAAAGAACCCGGTGTTCCGACATTAAGTCTGATTTGAACGACATTAGAGCCGTTCATCGGATCAAACCGGAAATATGTGGACTGATCGTCAAAAGTAAAGGATGAAGGTGAACCATCCTGACCGAAAGTGATCCTTCCCCTGTTACCGCCCAGGATCTGCTCCCCACCCTCCATACTCACTTCCCACAGCCACTCGCCGGGAATTCCGGTATGGGTAAAAGTAGTGGTCATGGTATGCGCATCACCAGATTCATCGTACACTACTATAGATGTGCTGTGCATGCCTGTATCCCTGGCTGCCTGAATCTCAGTAAAGCCCATGTTCGCATTAAAGCGGGTCGGGGCAGGTGCCTGGTTGTTGCTGTTTACCGCCTGAATAGAAAGAGCGGTTATTCCAAATGCTCTTTCCGGCTGTCCTCTGATAACAATAGCTCCGTCCGGAATCCGATCGTCATCGGTATTGGCAGGGTTGACACTTACAGACGGGTTTTCATAGATTGTTCCGTCGTCCTGCGGAAAACGGAATGCCGCCTGTATGGCAGTAACCAGATCCTGGAGCGTAGAAACTGATGAAGTGTCAAGGGGATCGGGCGATTCAAATGTGACATTTACAGGAGTGATATTCATTCCGCCCACAGCGCCATTGATCCGGATAATATCACCAGGTTCGAGACCCAGAGAATTTCCGTTGGCATCATAGAGCTCACTTATGAGGCTGTCGGCTGTTGCCGGAGCTCTGAGTCCGGTAATGCTCACCGGTGTAGAATTAAGAATTGAAGGAGGGAAAACGAGAGCATTGGCCACATAAGAATTGGATCCGGCTCTTGAACTGCGTATCTGCAATCCATTGACAGAGGTAACACTTGATGCTGTAAGATCAACTGTCAAACCATCACCATTTGGCAGAACAGAGATAAAGTTATCTCCGGTTCTTTCACGAAGATACGTCTGAATCATACCTGCCAGATCGGCTACGGTCATTCCCTCTTGCACCTGGAAGAGCCCTTCTTCCTCACCGGCGATAGATATTATGATGTTATCGCCGGCCACTATTCCAAGATCGTTTCCGTTCGAATCGTAAAGCGCAGTGAGTGTGGAATCCTGTGATGCCTGTATAAGAAAACGGTTGGAGTGTGTGATAGTGCCCAGTCCTTCCGAATCGGAATCAAGGTTAGAGGCGTATCTTACTTCTGTTGTAGCTCTGGCTGGTGATTTTTCTCCGAAAGGGATTCTTATATCCCCAATACTGGTTCCTGCCGGATAGCTGCCATCCGGAGCAGCCATCATACCCTGAAGCCTGAATCCGTTAGTGGGGAGAACAAGCCTTCCCAGAGCGTCAAACTGCAGGGCACCGTTGCGGCTGAAGAAGTTTCCTTCACCGTTTGAATAGACAAAGTAGGCATTTCCTTCCAGCGCAAGATCCGTGATCTGACCTGTTGTCTGGAGATTACCCTGAGTAAGTATTATGTCTGTAGAACCAACCGACATTCCCAGGCCGATCTGCAAAGGGTTTGTACCGCCGGCATTGCCCGCAGGCCTTGTAGCACCTGCAATAAGCTGTGCCATAGATTCCTCGAATGTAACTCGTCCGGCTTTAAATCCGACAGTGTTAACATTGGCGATATTGGCACCAGTGACATCCATAGCAATCTGATGATTTCTAAGGCCGCTGATACCGCAATAAAGAGATCTAACCATAAACTGCCTCCCCGATAAGCGAGGCACTGCGGATAGGAAACCGCCTCAGTCGATCGGCGATCCCTGTAGCATCCGTTTCCGATTCTCACGGAAACGGTCCTGCATTACTATTCCGCAATAACCGCGCTGTCGATGTTTGTAAAGACGTTCTCCCTGATACTATTCCCATCCATGGCAGTTACTACTGTTCTGTTCGGGACATTTACGATAAACGCCAGATTCTTCATGAGAATCAGAGAATCCCGCGCACCTTTTTTAGCGGCTCCCGAAACCGCTTTTTCCAGTTTGTCCATTATCTCAGGGGTCAATTCTATATTCCGGCTTTTTATGCGGGTAGCCGCATGTGCCGAAAGCCTGATCCCGTCGATCTTGGATTTCAAGACCTCCGAAAAAGGAGCCGGGTTTACCTGCCCGTTCCCGGGGGCACTGGTGTTAACCTGAGTACTTCTTGTGACTGTACCGCTTCTGTGCGCAGCTATCAGATGCTGCATGTCCAATGGCTTTCCTGCCGCCTGAGTATTCATATAGCACTCCCATCCTTGTCAGAAGCCTCAGATATGTCGATTATATCCGAAAGGTCAACTATATATCCGTCAACCCTCAACCTGGAGTTCCCACCTAGATTTGAGATACCATCGACTTTTCCCTCGTAAAACGCATAGACTGCCGGATTGTCATCCTGACCCTCGATCCTGATCCGGTACTGTCCCGGTTCAGCATACTCTCCGGAAACAGTTACCCCGTTCCATGACATCGATCCGATACCATTGCTGTCTGTGTAAACGTGATCCGTAAACACGACATTCCCTGTTTTGTCAACCAGATCGACCCTGATCCTCCGGTTCGGATCTGCATTCACGGTGATATAGGATACCTCTCCATCATGGCCGTTATATGTAACCGATTCCCGGCGAATACGGACATCTTTACCCAGAAGCGATACCGCTGTTGACGGAGAGAGTGAATCCAGCGGAGAACTTCCAGCTCCTGTGGCAGACACATCCATGATATTTGAAATCGAGATTTCCTTTCCCGAAACCTTTACCATCGCTCCCTCACCGGTAAATCTGATCCCTGAAACCACATCCTGATCGTACGCAAACAGCTCGGGATTTTTATCCTGACCCGCTATCCTGATTGTGTACTTTCCACTTGCAGCATAGCCGCCGCTGTCGGTGGATCCATCCCACAGAAGTTCAACAGAGTTTGTGGAATCCTTTCCCTGTGCCTTGAATGTTTTTACAACGGCTCCCTCCTCGTCTATCAACTCCACTACAGCGTCCTGCGCATTTCCCAGATGGACACGAATCTGTTCTGTTTCACCAGCCCTGGCAGTCCAATTGACAGTAGTTTGTTGAAGACGAACACTCTTCCCTATCAGGGAAACAGCGCTGGCATTTGTCATCGATTGGGCACTGTATCTCTGTGCATCAACCGTTTTCCTGAATGACTCATCAAGGTTGCCGATTGCTTTCTCGATATTCGAGCTGCTTTCAAGCGACCTGAACTGTGCCAACTGCGATACAAACTCCGTGTTTTCCATAGGATTGAGCGGATCCTGATACCGAAGCTGTGTGACCAGAAGAAGCAGAAAGTCATCCTTGCCCATCTCCTTTTCCGCCTCAGCGAACAAACCGCCTGTTCTGTCCCCAGTCACAGTGCTGCTCGAAGCATCCACCGTTCCATCCTTGACCGATGCCCTTGCAGTGTAAGGCTCAGATGCAGCCATCAGCCTGGCAATATCCATGCTTAATCCCATATACTCACCTCCTTTCACTGCTGCAGATCTCAGTTGACAGCTAGAAGCTTCCAACTGAGATCTTTATTTATGCGAAATACTCAACCGTATTGCTTCCATACCTCCGGCCTGTTTCCTGACCGGATTTCACAGCAACATCAACTGCTGTTCCAGACTGCTGCTCTTCACCGGAAGAAGAAGCGGAAACAACATTATGGCCATCCCGGCCACTTTCCTCAGCTTCACCAGGCTGCTTCCCCCAGCCGTTCCCGACATTGACATCGAAAGAACCGGCCTGAAGATTGTGCTCGCTGAGAGAATCTTTAAGTGACTGGAGATTGCTTTCCACAATCTGCTTCACCTGCTGACTCTCCACCTGGATTTTTGCCACTACTATATCGCCTTCCACACGGATCCTCAGCTTGACCTCTCCCAGCGATTCCGGCCACAGTTGAATCTTGACTTCAGAAACCCCCGCACGTATTGCAGAATGCATCTTCTGGGAGATCTGATTCATCACAGACTCATCGATGGTTTTATACGAACCCGCCAGCTTTGTTTCAAACAAAGGTCCGCTCTTAGCCCCGGAGAGAGCTTTTCCAATCGTATCTGTAACAGGTAGTATCTCGACTTCGGTGTTGGGCTTTGTAATGTCTTTGACCATAGCCGGTCCAAGGACAGCATCGAGATTCATTTTCTCGCCGCTCGATGCGGCTTCGGCATTTTGAACTGAAACCTCTGCCTTGACATCAAGCTTTAACATAGCCCTGTAAGTTATCGAGTCAAAGCTGTTTACAACAACAGGTCTGCTGTTGGATACGATTTGGACAGATGCAGTTTCCGGTTTCTCAGTTGAGTTCTGATTTATGAGATCCATCACCTTTTTGGCCAGAACAGCAAGATCGTCTTTGGGCTGATCTATCAGGTCACCGAAAACCTTTTTGATCTGGTCATCGGGCATGATTAAATCAGAGAGACTGCTTGCCTGAGGAATACCCCCGGTGTATGGAAGATCCATCTTTGAGGAAATCTGTTCCTGCACCATTTCCGATATGCCAAGCATGTTCAGGCCGATTTCGATCTTGAAAAGCTCAGTGCGGATCACCTGCACCATCTCACCAGCTTTCTGAGAATCGATCTGGGCTTTCCCCGTCAATATCGGCTCATTCTTGTTTACGGAAACCTCCAGCGCTGCAGCTATTCCCTTCAGCGCTTCTATTATCTCCGCAAACTGCTTAACAGTCTCTTCCGATACATTCTCCAGATTCAAATCTTCCAGTTCCGGAGCAACTTTAAGCTGCAAAACTTCGGAAATAACCTGTATAGACTCCTTTATCACTTCCGTAGCCTGCTTTAATTGATCCTCTATTCTGACCTCATCAGGTTGCATGTCGGTGATCTCATCAACACGATTTGTCCCGGTTTCGTTTTTAATACATTCAGGCTGCTCCTGAAAAGGCTCATCCTGTTCCCGTTTTTGGCGAACTTCTCTGGAATCAACACTGGAATCAGTCTGTTTCCTTGCATTCGCATTATTCCTGGAGACCTGCCTGTATGTTTCTTCGAAACTGCTTTTCGTTTCCTTTGGCGGACCAAACCCCGTTTCTGAAGCCCTTCTTCCGCTCTCCTGCAAACGGTCCATCCGGCCCTTTGGCACATCATTGCCGCTGGAAAGATTAAACAACATCGCGTCTGTTATCATCCGACTCACCTCCTTTCTCTGGGATAATGTTTTTTATAAGCGTTTAAACACCACGAAGCCGTGTTATCCCCGGACAGGTGTTTTCTAAAGCAGCAATTCATAAATTACAGACCCATCTTTTTTGTCAAACGTGCAGCTTTCTCTGATGAGAGAGCAGTGATAATCTTTGCCTTCTGGCGGTCATCATTCATCGCATTGAGCAGCTTTACAGCAAGGTCGTCCTGAAGAGTCTCGATAATCTGTGCGGCTTCAGCAGGACGCATTGCGGCATAAACTTTTGATAACTGCTTCACTTTCCTCTCCTCAAGGGAATCACTCTTTGAGACCAGTTCCTCAAGTTTACTGCGCTCCATCTGAAGAAGTTTGTACTGAGACTCCATCTCACGCTGCATAAGGTCGATTCTCTGTTGCTGCTCAAGGAGGCGCTCGCGCTCTTTCTCGATCTCACTTCTTTCCTTCTGTAACGCCTGGAATGTGCGGGAATTGATTTCTGCGAGAGAATCCTTGCGTGCAGTCATTTTCATGAACTCTACTTTCCTGTCCTCCTCGGGAGTTTTGGGCTTCTCTGCAAATTCGATACGGGCTACCCCCGTCAAAAACATCATCAGGATATAAAGCACAGGAAAGGAGGCGACTGTTACGACAGCAATAGCGATCAGATCCTTTAGCTTAAGCTTCATGGAATAACCCCAATTGAGAGTACAATTATCGCGGGGATAGTTATGCAAGCATTATGCCAACCCTCATGGTATCCTGAAGGAATTGTAAGTTATTATTCTTCAATCACTTAAAAGTTCCTTAAGACAGTTTCCGGACTAATTCAGAGGAACTTTTTCCTTCACTGAGGAATGATCTGCCGCATTGAAGGAAAAAAATGCCTGTTTTTCTGGTACAGGATTCGATTGCTTTTTGGATTGAGAGGAGTTCTGTCTTACTTGTCTCGGAGGGAATATGCGCGATACAAAAGAAGTTTTCGAAAGCCATCTTCTTTTTACTCTGGGATGGAACATGGATGCAGATATCGAACAGAATTTTTCTCCCGATTGCATCGTCCTGACAAGCTACGGGGTTTTTTTTGGTAAAGATGGAGCACGGGAGGCTTTCAGATGTATCGAAAGGCAGCTCCCGGACGCTGATATTCTCTTTACCAATCGATCCTACCATGGTGACCTTGCCTTTCTTGAGTGGCAGGCAGAGGCTGATGATGCTTTCGTTGATGATGGAGCAAGCACCTATCTTATCAAGGAGGGGAAAATTGTTGGGATGACAATTCATTATACAGTGGAACAACGGGAAACGTAAGCTGGATGGAACATAAGTGGTATTCTTTTTGCATCGTGTTCAGTTATGATCTGGAAAAGTAATCAACTTCTGGACTGTCTGTACTATGCCATTGATGGTTACATCGGTCCCTGCAGAGATCTTTATTTTGATGATCAGCAATGGGTACTGCGCTATTTTGTACTTGAAACCAGCAATACCGGTACTGCACGGGATCTTATCTCCCCTTTTTCAATCGGGAAAATAAACAGCAGAGAAAAAGAGATTCACATAGCACTCACCTCCAGAAAAATCAAAAACAGTCCTGAATTCGATATCAATCTTCCCATCTCAAGGCAGCATGAAATCGCACTGAGACGCTACTATGAGTGGCCGGAATACTGGGGTCAGGATGCGGAAATAGAGACAAATCTGGTAAAGGGAATCGATGAACCCATCCTTCTTTCAGATGTCTCCAGGCCTATCGAGGGACAGATTGACTCTCCAGACTCCGAAATTATTCTCAGTGATACTACAGAGGAGATGCTTCCGGAGGAACCTGTAGAGGATGAATTCCTGGAAGCGGAATTCGGAAGGCCGGAAGAGGAGATCCAGTATAGTACAGTGCTGCGCAGTGCCCTGGAAATAAAAGGCTACAGGGTCCAGACCTTCAATGGAGACCACTCCTCGATTGCTGAACTGCTCATCGAGGACACCGATTGGGATATCAAATACCTTGTTGTGAATCTTCAAAACAGCCACATAGCTGAATATGTACTGCTGACACTTCATTTTGTCAAGGAGATCGACTGGGGATCTTCCAGAATCTTTGTTACCCTCTCTCAGGAACAGCTCGAAAATGCCCCCAGGTATTCACCATCTCAGGAAATCGACACCGAATACGAGAGAAAAGTATTCAGATATTATGATTCCCTTTGAATAACAGTCCTGAACTGTGATTTTTTTGATTTAAAATGATTGAGATTATTTCGGAGGAGATAATACTCAATCGCATAATAGTTCCGTATTCACAGTACCCACAGCTTATTCTTCCTTCACGTCCAATATTTTGCTATAGCACACAACAGTAATATCAGGAAACAGATAAGGTCGTGGGTTTGGAAATTATTTACCTGTTTTTTGTTTTTAATGAAGATAACAGGAAACTGAGATTACCCTGAAAGGAGGGCTGTAAGGTCTTTATTTCAGCTCTGAGGTGAATTTATAAGCTTTCTGAGTCCTCATTTCTATTTGTTAAGTCATTATTTCACCCCGGAGGTAAAATTATGAACCAAAATACCGTTTTCTGCAAAACAACACATTAAAGTAATACTGTTTCTTAATTTATCCACCCTGTGGCTGGCCGATCCGATTTTTCATCATCTTGAAGAACTCGCCGGACCAGCAATCAACTGCTGGTCCGGTTTTACAAATATCAGTCGAGTGTTATCGATGTTACAGAAAGCGGCGGTAATATCATCTTCATTCCATCTTTCATCTCCATGCTCTTTATCTCCGGTCCTTTTGAGGCATTATCCTGATGAAGCTGTCCTACTTTTGCTTTACCTGAGAGACCCGGGATGTTCATTTTTATCTCTGCCTTGCTCTCAGGATACTTATTGACAAGCATTATGGACAGTTTCCCTTTATCCCTGGCCAGATAGGAGCTAACAAGCGGATCGCTGCTTGTACACTCCAGTAAAGATCCCCGTCCCAATGTCTTGCTCGCCATCGAGAATGCCCAGTATGATGGCCTGGGGACATTATCCCCATCGGGAGCCTTAATCCGTGATAAATACCCGTAGTCTCCACCCTGTTCTGTTATATTGTTGTGGATATTCCAGTACGATGCTTGCTCTATGTTGTGCTTTGCAAGCATACCAAGATAATCAGCCACAAAAACGGCATTAACGATGGTTAATGTCTGGGGGCCCGGCCTTGAATCAACGGAGTTCCATTCTGTAAGCCATATCTGGTATTTTTTTCCGGGTTCACCGTACTGTTTGAGCTGATTTCTCACATCCGGTATTATTTCATCAAGAGACTGTGGTGCTCCAAGTAAACCGGCATCATTCTCCTGGCCTGCCCCCTGAGGATAATGATGAATATTTATACCATCGGCTAAGTCCTTTGTATACTCAAACACAATCTTGTTCCAATCTCCTGTAAGCATCCACACAACTGTCACATGAATAGAAGGATCAACAGCTTTCATTGCCTCTATATACTTTCTCGCCCGTTTGCCATACTCTTCCGCTGAACAGGCAAAAGAATGCCAGTCACCGTAGAGTTCATTGCCGACTTCCCAGTATTTCACATTGGCTTTCTTCACCTTATTTGTATAATTCACCCATTCTGCTGCCTCCTCTACTGTTCCTGATCCATAATTAACAGTTATCATCGGTGTAGAGTTGGTCTTTTTGCAAAAGTTCAGAAATTCATCGATATCGACCAGTTGATCCTTCTTCTCCAGAACCTCCTTCCAGTTGTATTCATCAGATGTCAAGCCACCCGGAAATCTTATCACGTGATGATTCACGGCCTTTACCCTCTCTGCAGTCTCTTCCCTCAGAAGATCTCCATCCCAGGTAACCGCGTTTATACCAAAAATCCCCTCATTGATCTTTTGCGTAGCCACCTTTTCAGGGAAACCGGTTACATTAACCGCAACCAGCTCAGGTGCCTTGATCTTTTTTGCCACCTTATCATTCGTTAATCGAACATTGTCTATAATAATAGTGGCTCTTGTACCCTCTCCGGATGGTTTGAAATCGATAGATACAACATCCTTCAGATCAAAAGTCCCGTTATGTTTTGCCTCAGGCGGCTGGTAATAGGGAAATTTAATGAAATCCTTGAAAGGAACAATTATCTCAGACCATCCCCTTTGTCCACCAGTGGATGCTATATACAGCTCGTCACTGCCATCCTGAATCTGAACATTCAAGGGCTGATATGGACGTTCCGTATACATGTTGAATTTAATACCCCAGTGTCTGGTCCAGTCACGCACTTCTGCTTTCCTGTTGTTGTCACGATAGCTGTAAACCGCATCACACCAACTGTTTAGCTTGTAGTTAATCGCCATCGCATCACCACCACCATCCTGTGATGTCGACTTGACATATTCTATACTGATCAGTGACTTGGGGTCATGTGAAACCTGCCATTTACGGTCTTCTTCTGAATCGAAATCGTGCAAAATCATATCGGGTGCATCGGAACGAAACGCATTCCAGTAATCATCAGGATTAACATACCCCGGAATTTCCTTTATAACAGCTATATCATGCACATAAAAAGAAACCGGTTCATTACCAGAAACCCGGTTTTCATGTTTGTTAACCGAAAATCTGAACTCATTGATCTTCGTCCAGTTTACATCGTTCAAAATCTCCTGTCGTACAGTTTCATCCCAGTATAAGCCACTGTTCTGAAATTTCCTGATCGGAATCATATAATAGTTCCACGATGTATCTATAGTACCAAAATCACTGAGATTGACTTTAGTCTGCACTTTTTTTCCATCACTGTCATCATCGATAATACCGAAATAAACAGTCTTTACTCCCGGACCGCTTTTGGCCCAGAACGCTATACCCGCAGTTCCACTCTTTCTATAAGGAGTAAGATCGATATTCCCCCCCTGCCCCATAGATACTGTAACACCGGAATAGTCTTTATTATCCAGATAACAGGCAAGAATTTTTTCACCCGAACTTCCAGGCTGCATCTTGTAAGCGGTTTTGCCCCCATAAACATAAGCAAACTTTCCTGATGTAAAATCACCTTTCAGTATTTTAATTACAGGTTCCACAACAGGTCCAGATCCTGCATCCGGGGCTTGAACCTTTTCCTGTCGTTCATCCCAGTATTCATCCGGATCAAGCTCTGACTGTGATGATTTTGTGAAGGGATCC
>JAAYIG010000090.1 GCA_012523595.1 Fibrobacter sp. | reverse complement strand
TTAATCTTTCTTCTTCAAGTGCTACTTTTGGTGCGGTACTGGCAAAATTTCTTTCTTTAAATTTTGCCAGTGCATTTTCTGCTTTTGTAAGTTCCTCTCTGGATTCTTTTATTCGCTCTTCGATAAATAATCTTTTCTCTTTAGCCTGAGTTTTAATGGAATTGCGAATGTAATTACTTATGTAGTTTATTGTAAAGAGGTTTAAAGCATAAGAAAGCTGTGGATCGGGAGCATTGGAAGATAAAGTAAGAATATTTGTTTTTGGATCTTTCCTTATAGATAATACTTTGCCTTTTCTTATGGTCTCGATTTTTTTCATGAAATAAACATATTCCCAGTTCTGTATTGAAGTATCTGGAACAATTTTATATATCTGCTCAAGTGGTAAAGAGTCACCCTTAAAGAACCATTTTTTTTCATACAATTTGGAAATATAATCTTTATCCTGTAAAATCTTATCGAGGTAATCAGAAGGATCGACATTATTGTTAAAAGTCACATTTTTTCCTGAAATTGCTGCCAATTGATTGATGTTTCCTCCACTGCTTCCTTTCGTCTTAAGAATAAAAATTGTATTTGAGGAAAAAAATTCTGCAGCCAGAAGAGCGTAAATTATACCCAAAACTGTGGTAAAAAAAGTACATCCTGCAATAATGAATTTGTTTTTCCAGAGAATAAAAATCAGAGAAAAAAGAGAAATCTCACAGGAATTGGGAGAATTTGAAACATGCAGCCGATTCAGGAATAAATCCGTTCCTGTATTATGCTTCAATTTGGTATCCTTTTGCATTATTTCTCCATTTACTTTATGTAATAAAGAATTCAGGAAGGCTACTTTAACACTGAATAATTACCACCTCTCAGTGAAAACGCTTTTCACGTGTTCATCGGTTTATTAAGAAATAATCAAAGTTTTCTTTATGGTAATCAATAAAAGTGGAGATCTTACCGGTAAATTTATGCGTGGTATGATTTTCCATCTTTCGGTCTTTTGTAAATTGCGATCATCAACGTTTTATTGAGTGAAAAAGTAAATATATACAAAAATTTTAATAATTTATCTTCAGGATAGAAAATTTTCTGCTCAAGGGTGAAAAGACAAAAATAAAATAATTCTGATACGGGATGTCAATTTTTAATAAAAATGATGTTGCTTTTCAGGAAATACAGTAATTCTGGTGGAATCTGTTAAGATTCTTCAGTTTTTAAAGAATAAGAAAGGTATCAGGACGTTTAATTGATTTCCCGGGGAGATATCTTTGGAGTGAAAAACGGTTAAAGGTGCTTGGAATTAGATAATAGAGAATGTGCAGCATCATCACATTTCTGTCTTCTTTTCCCGGGGTTGGAAGGTATTATTTGTGTGTTTGAAACACCTGGCAGTTTATGTACCGGGAGATTTAAGTAGGCCTTTCATCACCTCCTCTGTATCGACATAGTAGTGCTTATCGTGAAACTGTTACAAGTTGGGTAAGTTATTCTGGCTTCTTAATTTTTACTGGTGGAAGAAGAAACGATTATTATATACCGGATTTCCATCTCACACTTGTGCTCGTAATTGTAAATGATAAAAGATCACTAAAAAATGCAGGTTGGATCGGGTGTGTACTCTCGTGTAGTCGTACTGTCGTACCCTCTTATTGTCGTAAACTCGTGTTGTCGTGATGTCATACCCTCGTAGCCCTCGTATCCTCGTACCTCAAGAGGCTGACCTGTTTCGCCGTAGTGCCTCGCAAAGGCGAAAAAAACAGGAACACAATTTGATTGTACACCTAATAGAGAGCCTCTAAAAGACCAACATATACTGACAATTGCCCGCCGGCGCAGCAGTTACAATCCCTGGAGGATAGATGACAGGAGCAGTTCTCCTGGTTCTGGGGCTGCTTGTAATGCAGGCGCATGGAACCGGCGTGGAAGCGGAAAGGGAAATGCCAAAAACTGAAAGTCTGGAAAGAGGCCTCGGTTATTTGACAGGTGCGGGAATTTTCGGGTTGGAGTTTATAGGTATTCCGGTGATAGATCGATACCTTAACTGGGGGAAACCCCCACGGTGGGGAAATCCCTTAAAAAACCTGTCGGAAAACGAACCATATCATCAGGATGAACTCTGGCATTTTGTTGGTGCAGCATCGACTGCACAGCTTAACTACTCTGTGCTGGAAAACTATTTCGGCATGGATGATCCTCTTTTTACATCAGCAATAATGACCCTGCTTTTCTGGACCTGGATGGAGTGTCTTGATGGAATGGGAAGTTCCGGTTTTTCCATCAGAGATCAGCTCGCGAATCTCTCAGGAGTTGTTTACAGTTCAATAAAACAGAAATATCCGGGATTTCCACTCTATGTGCGCTTAGGGGTAAGAGACTATGTTGGTCTTATCAGTAAATCATTGGAAGGTGATGTAAAGAAGCTCTTCGGAGCAAAGTACAGGATGACAAAGGTGGAAATTATCTATATGGCGAAAAACTTTTCTTATGCAGGTTTTGTAGTATCGAATGGTAAAAAAAATGAAGATAAAATGGGATTGACCATGGGGTTTGATATTGTCAGGATGCTAAACAATGAGTATCAGGGATGGTGGAGCAAACCCCTTGGTTTCTTTTGTAATCATCTGTGCTTGTCGGTTAATTTTACTTACTGGATAAACTAAAGAAATAATTTCCCGTTTTTGTTTTACGAGCACCGCTTTCGCTGAGCATGAGCACGATGAGGGATGGTGAAATGCAATCGTTGTAGTATAAGGAGGCGCAAAGTAGATTTTCTTTTTTCCCTTATTTCAGGTATACGAAGCAGGAAAAATCGTGAAATTCAGTGTTCTCCGAAGCGGGTCGAGTGGAAATTGTACTTTAATTACTGAGGGTGACTGCAGGATACTTATCGATGCAGGGATGAGTCAGAAGAGGATAGGGGAGGTGCTGAAAGAAGCTGGTACTGAACCTCAGGATCTCGATGCAATCGTAATCACGCATCTTCATTCGGATCACTTCAATTATTCAACACTTCGGGTCTGCCTGAAAAACAACATCTCCCTGTGGGTACACGAGAGAAATCTTCCGATCCTTCAGGCATCTTTCAGAAAAGAGCACTTAAAGCAATTATCTCTGGGATGTTATTCTGATAAAAAATTAAAAATCGGTTCTTTTCTGCTGCAGCCTTTTGAGATTTCGCACGATGCAGATAATGTGACATCGGGGTTCAATATCAGTCCGGACGGAGCGAAAGAGAAATATCTGGCTTATGCATCGGATCTGGGTCATTTTCCAGACACACTGATCCCTTATTTCAGGGATTCCCGTGCAATAGTGATAGAGTCTAATCATGATCCCGATCTTTTATGGAAAAACCCCAACCGTCCCTACCTGCATAAAAAGAGGGTAACAGGAGAGCAGGGACATCTTTCGAACTATCAGGCGGCTGATGCGCTTGTGAGGACAATTCGCAGCTCATCGAGAACACCGGAAATGGTAGTATTGTGCCATCTGAGCCGCGATCATAACACTCCTGAACTGGCGGTCAGGACAGTCAGTACTCTGCTTGACAAAGAAGACATTTCCACATCACTGCATGTGGCTCAGAGACAGGCTGCAACGCCGGTATTTGAGATCAACTGAAAAAAAGGCTTTTTTTTAGAATTTCCCATTCTCTCGCGACCGCATCCTGATCATTTGTCCACTCAGAAACTTTTCCGGCTGCTGCCTTTACCTCATCGGATGCATTTCCTACCGCGATACCCAGTCCGGCGCTTTTAAGCATGGGAATGTCGTTTGATGCATCCCCGAACGCGATGACATCATTGATTCCCAGGCCGTAGGATTCAGCGAGAGCAGTGAGCCCGTCACCTTTGTTTGCGCGAGGATTGAGAAATTCGAGGTAGTAATCCCATGTTCTGCAGATGTAAATGTCATCTTTCCACAGTGACCGGAAGAATGATTCTTGTTTGTCCATTTCTGCTTTTTCACCTACAAAAATGATTTTAGACGGGCTTTTGCCGCGGAAGGAGTCGAACGAATCGAGAAAATTGCAGGCTGTTGAGGTTTGCTGATAGTAAAGATCGATCCAGGGACGGGTCTGTGGAGTGGAAACAGAGTAGAGTTTTCCTCCGACATAGTAGTTGAGGTTAAAAGTATCAGCCTTGAAATAATCAAGAAGATAATCTGCGTTAAGGGGTGAGAGGGGAGCGTGATAAATGAGCTTTGAGCCGTGTGAACGATCCGTGTACACTTCAGCGCCGTTGAGGGTAAGCACTGCTACATCGAGGTCAATGGTTTCCACAACCTTTTCTATACTTCCCCCTAGCCGTCCAGATGAGAATGCCACAACCGCACCAAGGTCTGATATCTCCTGGAGTGCTTTACGGTTTGCAGGGGAGATCTTTTTACCGGAGTCAAGAAGCGTTCCGTCAAGATCGAATGCGAAGAGGTATGAGGGCTTTTTGATACTCATTTTTTGTAAGCTTTCTATTAAAAACCCGGTCGGTGAACCGGGAAGAGGTATTCGTCATTTTTCCGGGAAAAACCGTTGCCATCGATTTCGAATGAAATGGTGAAATAATTTATTCAACACACAGTTGTTTTTCCCAGGAAAGTTTTTCAGGTAATCTGGAAAGATAATTCATTGGTGATTAGTTCTGAACTGTGATTTTAAATTCAATGATAAGTGATTTAAGAACGGATGAGGGGAGATAATCAGACATTTCAGCTGCCAGTACATCTCTGCAATATGGTTGGGAAAATTGAATGAAAAATACAGGGCTGGTTATCAATAGCGAAGTTTATCAGATCAGGAAAAGGTACAGGCGTGGCCGGGTTAGATTAATTGTTGTTTTTTATTATTAGTGGGGACATCAGGAAACGGAAATTTTCCGGGATGAGGGCTGTAAAGTCCTTAAGTTACCTCTGGGGTGAATTTTTTACTTAGCAGGGGCAATTTTTATTCAGTTAAGTCATTTTTTCACCCCGAAGGTGAAATGGTGACCTCGAAAATTTGTTTCCTGCAAAACAGCACCAGGGCTTTGAGAAGGCTAACAGGACACGGCCCTCTGTCATAATCTAGACATAAAAAAACACACATCCACATCATTAAACGGACAGAATAATGAACAGGACGTAAGCATCTGTCCAATTTTTGGATCGATTATGCCGTTTAAGCTCCAAACACAGTGAACGCACTCTATTTCACAGAAAGTACTATCCCTGCCTTGAACATGTTTTTTCCTCTAAACCTTGGTATCAGTCTGGCCTGACCTTAGTAGTAACAGAGTTAAACAAATGTACAGAAAAAACCTTATTACCTTATTATATTCACACCCCCAGAGCACTTCCCAGGCGAGTCTGATTCGATTCTACATCATCTGTACCTTAGAACACTCCTGACCAAATGATCTGAAGGTATGGTACAGACTATTACTCCATTCGATGAAAGGGTGTTTTTAAAACGGGGTGGGCACGGAGGATTCCTGAATCATGAATTCAGATAAATGAGTTTTAAGTATATTTCTATTCTATATCGGAAAAGATTATCAAAAAATTACAGTTATGTTATAATGAATGAAATGTATTAAACATATTGATGTCTAGTTCAGTACTTCTGCGAGATCAGGAAATCATTTAATCAAATAAATCAAGGTCTGAAAGGAGACAGGATGGAACAATTGCTGGAATCGGTATTGGAGTTCAGTGATGAATATCTTCTGGACCAGTACAGGAATCACGCGGAGGAGTATACCGAGGAAGCGCTGAAAGTGCTTGCTGAAGAGATTGGGAGACGTAAACTGGGTGATATTGAAATAAAGAAATCGCCCCAGACGGAAAAAAAGAAAAATACGCTGGAGCTTGACAGTGATGATTTTGAGGAGTTGGATCATTCTTTTTCCCATACCGATTTACTTCTTGCAGTAGCCATGCTGAGAGATAATGAGATCCTTTTCTATGTTCATAACATGGCATCAGATACGCTTCCGCTCGAGAGTGAGGCGACCGTGCGTTTTGCCATCCATGTCCACAAGAGTAAACTGAAGAAGGCTGAAAAGCTTATTGAGGAGCACTTCGAGAAGTCAAATGGACGGTATATATTGAAATACAAAGGTGCAAGGGAGAGGCTCAAGGCATTCAGTTTTTCAGATGTACATATCACTGAAAAGCAGGCTAAAGAAAAAATAGAGGTAGTGCTTACAGATGAGGAGAAGAAGGTTATTGTCACTTATGGTAACAGGCTTCTTAAAGAAGCTGATCAGATAGAGCAGGACCAGCAGAGGCTTCTTTTCTATTATGACTGCATCGAGGAGGTGCTTGCGGATCTGGTGGACAAAGAAAAACTGCTCATGAGCCGTTCTGACCTGTTAACCATTCTTGAAATCCTTCAGGTTTACTGTGAAGAACCTGGTTTTCCCACGAATATGGATGGGATGATTTCTTCTCTGCTGAAATTCTTTATCGGGACGTAGTATTTACAGCGATTTTCCTGTTTTTAAAGAATATTGTGTGTAGGCAGGTACTCTTCTCGTGCTCGTAATCTAATTGTTTTTCCTCAGGACGATTACGAGCACAGCTGGCGCTTAGCAAGAGCAAGAGAAAACGCGAAGCGTTTCCCCTTTTGCGCTCTGTAATCGTGATTACTTTAATCTTAAGAGAAAGAAAAATCAGGACATTACAAGCACCGCTGACGTTGAGCATGGGTACGATTAAGAAAGAGAACCGGGTTGCACAAATATTTCAGTACATTCGATTTTTAGAGGGAAAACTTGACGTTAATAAGGAGCAGGATTCATATTTATACACCGTTTAGCGGAAAATACCTTTTTGAAAGGAATTATTCGGATGGCGAGTGTAAAAAAGAAGAGAAAAGCGAAGATAAACAAGCATAAGCGGAAGAAAGCCCGTCGCCTTAACAGGCACAAGAAGAGAAACAGGTAGTTTTCCCGTTTTTCCGGGTTTTGACTATCGGATCAGCTTATTTGCTTTGAGCATACCGGGGGTGGATTATCACCCCCTTTTTTCTGCCCTGTACCGGATTTCCAATTCGTTTATTGGAAGCTCCATTCTGTATATTCCATATATATTAGCAGCACTTTTTTCTGAGGATAGCCATGGTTACATTAACCGGGATAGTGAACGGTATTACATTTCAGAACGAGGACAGCGGTTTTACAGTAGTGCAGCTTCAGACAGAGTCTTCCCCGATTCTTTATACATGTGTGGGAGTAATGCCCACAGTAGCTCCGGGTGAATCGATCCAGGTAGAGGGTGAGTGGGAGTCGCATCGGAAATTCGGAAAACAGTTCAATGTAAAGACCTATCAACTGATGAGGCCAACGACACTGGAGGGAATCGGAGCTCTTCTGGGGTCGGGTCTTTTCACAAATATCGGTCCGGTTCGTTCAAAAGCGATAATAGGTTGTTTTGGTCTGGAGACCCTTGATATCCTGGACCGGGAACCGGAGAGACTCATGGAGGTCCCCGGGATAGGAAAGAAGACATATCTGAGAATAAAGGAGGGCTGGGACCGTCAGAAGCACCTGCGCGATCTCATGATGTTCTTAAGAGAGTATGATGTGTCTGTAAACATGGTCATAAAAATATTCAAGGCCTATGGAGAACAGGCGGGACAGAAGATTAGTGAGAATCCATACTGCCTGGTAGAGGATATCTGGGGTGTAGGGTTTAAAAAGGCGGATCAGATTGCTCAGAAGATGGGGTTTGCGCATGATTCCTATAAAAGAATACGTGCGGGTTTGATCTTTGTAATCCAGGAGGCATCATCGGATGGCAACACTTTTCTCCCCGCGGCTGAGCTTGTGTCAAGGGCTTCAGAGATTCTGGAAGCAGCGGAAGAAAAGGTCACATATTCGCTCGATCATGCTGTTGATATAAAGCTGCTCATAAGGGAAAACGACAAGGTATATCTTCCTCTTTACTATTACGCCGAAAAGTACATTGCAGAAGCGATACTGAAGAAGCTGCGTTCCGCAAACATGCTCTCCTTTACATACGAATCGACCGGAAGATGGCTTGAGGAGTACAACCGAAAAAACGACTGGCGTGCTGATGATCTTCAGACAGAGGGGATCAGGAAGGCTGCCTGCAGTCCGCTGTTTCTGCTTACAGGCGGGCCGGGGACAGGTAAAACTACAATTCTTCAGGTCCTGGTCTCTTTTTATCTCGAGCATAATCGCAAGGTGGTGCTGGCGGCGCCAACCGGTCGGGCGGCGCAGAAGATGGGAAGTGTGGCCGGGATAAAGGCCGGGACAATTCACAGGCTGCTGGAGTTTAAACCCGGGGCGGAGGGGTATCGGTTCGGGCGAAACGAGGAAAACCCGCTTGACGCTGATGTGGTTATACTTGACGAAGTTTCGATGATCGATGTGCTTCTGATGCGTCAATTTCTCGCCGCGCTCAGGCCCCAGACACAGTTGCTTCTTGTTGGAGACAACAACCAGCTCCCGTCGGTGGGCGCAGGAAATGTGCTGGGTGATCTGCTTGAGAGCAGTGTGATTCCTCATGTCTGCCTGAAAACTGTTTTCAGGCAGGCTGCGGCAAGCAGGATAGTGACTGCTGCGCACGAGATTATCAGGGGTAAAGCCCCTGCATTTACAAATTCAAAACAGGACAACTGTTTTTTCATGAATCAAAGCGACCCTGAGGCTGCGCTGGAGACCATAGTGGATCTTGTCAGCCGCAGGCTTCCTGCGAGGTACGGGTATAATCCTGTGACAGATATTCAGGTGCTCTCTCCAATGCATAAGGGGATCCTTGGAACAGAAAGTCTCAACGCGGCGCTTCAGAAGGAGCTTAACAGGACGTCTCGATTTATCAGCCGGGGGCAGTACAGGTTTTCGGTTGGTGACAAGGTGATGCAGGTCAGGAACAATTATGATCTTGGTGTGTTTAACGGTGATATAGGGACCATAGTTGCAATCACCGAAGATTCGGAACTTCAGGTTGACATTGATGGCAGTATGGTGAATTACAGCAGCAGGGATATCGATGAGCTGATGCCTGCGTACTGTATAAGTATTCATAAGAGTCAGGGTTGTGAGTTCAAAGCGGTTGTTATTCCTGTGTCAACGCAGCATTTTGTGATGTTACAGAGGAATCTGATTTATACCGCCCTTACCAGGGCAAGGCAGTTATGTGTCTTTGTGGGAACTCCGAGGGCTTTATCCATAGCGGTGAACAATAATAAGGCTTTGATGAGAAATTCGAGTTTGAGGATGAGGTTGATTGGATGATGATAACAGGTGAGAATAAGAGAGTCTCATGTGAAGATGTATAGAGAAGAAAGATAATGGAAACAAAAGATAATTGTTTAAACAAAACTAACAGGTATGCATTATCTGAAAGTTTCCTGTCGGGAGATTCAGGGGTTTTCTACCCAATTCCACTAATTAATTTTTTTAGTAAATCTAAATACTATATTTTATATGCATGAAAATTTGCTAATAGTTATATTACATTTAGACCAGACATGATTTTTTACAGAGATATTCTCATCCTGAGATTTTAATTTCCTCTGGTAAAAAAGTAACAGGTGGGGATTTCCACGAGCGAGAGCGCTGTTTTTGGTATTGAAAGCGATATACGCTTGTTTTTATATTTGATATCGAATGGGCGCCAGTAGCTCAGTTGGATAGAGCGTCGGCCTCCGGAGCCGAAGGCCGCAGGTTCGAATCCTGCCTGGCGTAGTTGAGCAAACTTAAACGAGAAAACACTTACAAAGGAGGTTATTATTAACTTCCGTCTAAAAACCCTGGGGCTTTTTGATATCATTCAGCCCGAGATTGATGAAGCAGAGGTATTCGACTCGAATCTCCTCAAAGATGCTGTCAACAGCTACATCGCATCGGGAAAGCGGAACTTCGCACTGGACCTCTCTCCACTGGATTACATCTATTCCGACACGATTAATGCGTTAATGGCATTGAACAGGAGGATCCTTGATGTCAGTGGGCGGCTGTCGCTTCTGAGTCCACAACCCGAGGTCCTGCAGATACTTAAGCGTGCCGGTATTCATAATATACTGCGCATTTTCGAGACTGAGACAGAACTGATGAAGACTTCTGAGGACATAATCCTTCAGACCTCCAGCATCAAGGTGGGAGACATTCAGAATATTGCTGAAGCAGTTCCCGAATCGGAATTCGATCAGCTGAGATCTGAGATCGGATCTGTTTTTGGTGCCCAGGAAACCTCGCATCAGGAAGAGGCTGTGCAGAAGCCGCAGGCATTCAGACCTGCACCTCCATCACAGGAGGAGCCTGCCCAGGAATCGCAGTTCATGGCTCCGCCTCAGGAGAAATTCGCAAGGCCATCGATGCCGCAGTTTGCTCCGCCAAAACCTCAGACCGGCTTTGGGGCGCCGCCTCAGTTTCAGAGCCATCAGTTTGCGCCTCCTCCGCAGAAGCCGCCTGTGCCTCCCAAGCCTCAATCACCGGTTTTCGAACCAGCGCAAAAATCGCCACAGCGTTCTTTTACCCCGCCGGAACCTTCCAGGGAACCCGATTTCTCTACAATGCGGCCGGAAACACAGCGGTTTGCAACTGCTCCAGTGCCTCCTTCCAAACCAGTGCAGCCAAAACCGGAGCCTTTCATTTCCGATGAAAAGGATTTTGATGAATTTGAGATTCCATCAAAGAAAAAGCCCAGGAAGGTAATAGAAGAAGATTTTGATACCAGTGATGATTTTGATGATGAAAATAAGAAAAAATCTCCACTACCAATGCTGATACTTGTAGTTTTAGTGTTAGCTATTGGTGGAGCAGGGGTCTTTTTTGGATATTCAAAACTGAGCAAGAAACCACAGACTCCGGTAACCGCGCCTGAAAAAGTGGCACCGGTTACTCCTCCTCCTGCACCTGCGGTTTCCGAAGTGACTCCGCCATCCGAGTCTGTTGCAGAGGAGAAGAAGTCCGAAGAACCACCAGCACCTGAGCCGGTAAAGGCACCGCCTGCAGAGGAAAAAAAACCTGCTCCGCGTAGAGCGGTTGCCAAATCCAGACCTCGTCCAGCTCCGGCTGCACCAAAGCCCGCGGCATCAACGCCTACTGTAAATCAGATTGCAATCACTTCCAATCCTACAGGCGCCTCGGTGAAAATCAACGGGCAGTCGCTTGGAACTACACCATTTACCTGGACAAAGCCGGTTTTCGGGCAGATTAATATCAGCTTATCTAAAGCCGGTTACCTGGAATCTACAAAAACAATAGAGTTTACAGGCGGATCAGTAAAAGAATCTTTTACTCTGAAAAAAGAGGCATCAGTACCTCCACCTCCTGCACCGGTTGTCAAGGCTGAGCCGAAGAAAGTGGCACCTCCACCTCCGCCACCTCCTGCACCGGAAGAGGATGATTTCAGTTTGCCGGATCCGGAGCCGGCAGCGCCGCCAAAAACACCGGTACCTGCCGCCGCCGCAGCACCATCCGGAGGTGGTGGAAACGCATCGATCTTTATTGCATCAATACCTCCAGTGGCTGATGTGTATCTCGATGGGAAACTGGTAGGCAAGACCAATGTTGCCGAGATTTCACTTCCTGCGGGCACACACACTCTAAGGTTTGTCAAGGGTGCCAAAGAGATGACTAAATCGGTTACCCTGAAGGCTGGTAAGAACCCGTCACAGATGGTTCGACTGCCCTGATAAAAGCGGCAATCAGAAATGCAGGTTAGTAGAAAGTATAACCGGAAGCGGAAAATTCCGCTTATCCGGTTTTTCCTTTTTGTGTTCCTGGTCGCTCTCTGCTGGAAGATGTTCAAAGGCAGGGGGGGTAAGGGAACTGTGCCTGAGTCGACTGTTACTCAGATAGACACCAGTCAGTTTGAGAAACCGGTTGAGAAGCCACTTACTCAGAGTATCAGTAAATTACCTTACGTTGTAAAAACGGGGGATACCTTTTACGGTATCCTGAACCAGTTTGAAATATCGGGCAGAGGGGCAAACGAGGTTTTCCTTTCACTTAAGCCGCTGGGTTTACCGGCTCTTTATCCGGGGGATTCTCTTGTAATAGGAAAAGATTCCACTGGGGAATTGAAGAGTCTGGAGCTCCTCAGCAGGTCCAAGTACAGGTATCAGGTCACCTGCAGTGATTCATCCATAAGAGCAGAGAGGAGCTCACTTGCAGTATCGACCCATATCTGTCTTTTGAATGGTGTTCTTGAGACCTCTCTATCTGAGCAGATATATCAATTGGGCGCCAGTGATGCTATAACGGCCAGGTTTGCCGACATATTTGCCTGGGATATCAACTTTTTTCTTGATCCTCGTAAAGGGGACACCTTTCAGATTCTCTTTGAGAAGAAGTTTGCGGAAGGCCGGTTTATCGGTTACGGGGATATACTGGCGGCTCGTTATTCGAGCGGTCAGAAAGAATTTCTTGCATATGGTTTGAGAGACAGTGATGGACGGGTGAGGTATTATGATGGGAGCGGGAAATCGGTACAGAAGCAGTTTTTAAAGGCGCCGCTCAGTTATTCCCGGATCTCCTCGGGATTTACTCATAAGAGGAAGCATCCTATCCTGGGGTACTATCGTCCGCATCTTGGGATAGATTACGCAGCTCCCACAGGCACACCGGTATATGCGGCTGCGGATGGGCGAGTGGTTTTTTCAGGTCGAAAAGGCGATTATGGAAATATGGTAATACTGTCTCATGGGGGTGTATATGAAACATATTACGGACATCTTCACAGGATAGCATCGAGTGCCAGGACCGGGAATCGGGTCAGGCAGGGAGAGATGATTGGTACGGTGGGATCGACGGGCCTTTCCACTGGTCCGCATCTTGATTACCGCATGAAGAGGCACGGTTCTTTTGTCAACCCATCCACGATAATCATGCCCTCGAACAGCAGTGTTGAGACTGCGCGTCTGGAGGAGTTTAAAGGGCTGAAGCAGTCTTTTTCTGTGATGTTGAATCTACGTTTTCCAGGCAGGCTTGGCTTACACATATTGGATGTTGAGACACCGGTATCAGAGGAGCCAGAGGTAAATCTGGTGAATCGGGTGTCAGAAAGCAGGGGAGATGGCGGCGCCACAGATTCTTGACAGGATCAGGAAAGAGATAATGGAGAGGGATCCGCGTTATCCGATTAATGCTTATGAATTTGTTCTCAGTGGGCTGGATTTTTACCTGACCAGCATAGGCGAGAAGCGTCATGTTAGCGGGCAGGAGTTTTCTGTTGGTCTTCTGAAATTCGCTCATAAGCAGTTCGGTCTTCTGGCACCCGATGTATTAAATCATTGGGGTATAAAGGTAAGTGATGATTTCGGGCATATTGTTTATAACATGATTGGTGCGGGTATAATGAGCAAGACACCGGAGGACCGGGAGGAGGATTTTTTTGGTGTTGTGGATTTTGGAGAGTATTTCAAGGATAAGGATTGTTTTAAGATCGAGCTTGAATTTATAAAAAGAATAAAAGGTGCTTGATGCTGTGGGGAGAAACAACTATTTTTTGATGTCATTTTGAGATTAGTGCCGCTTTAGCTCAGTCGGTAGAGCAAGGGACTGAAAATCCCTGTGTCCGCAGTTCGATTCTGCGAGGCGGCATTTGCAGATAGAGAGCCTCGGGTTTTTTGATCCGGGGCTTTTTTGTTTTGTAAAGATCGATTCATGTCATCTGATCTGCTTAATTCGTGTTGCTAGACCATCAAGGCTTTCAGAAACTTCATCCAATGCTTTTTCAACAGCTTTGCATACTCTATTCTCTCTTTTTAACCACTTTTCAAGGGCAGATCCTAAAGACGGTTTACATCTGAATTGTAAAGTCATTTCCTGTTCAAACCGGATCAGATCTTTCCTGCTTTTTACATTTTGAGCCTCTTTCCTGAAACTCTCGAGAAGAGATTTCTCCTCTTCAGAAAGAGGACCTTTGACAAAATGTTCTACACCGGAAATCAGTCTGAGTGCAAATTTTCCGGGAGTAACTGATAAAGGTTGTTATTCATGGGTGCTATTCTGAAAGTTAAAAAACATCAATAAATATAGTAATACATGCCCGATAAGCACTAAATTATTTGATTTTCGTGACATTTCTTGTCGTAACAATGGGTTGTCGGGTATTTTTATCCGGTGAAGTGTTTCTGTTATTCAATCTTTTCTCTGAATTGGATCGGAGAGGAAAGCAGGCGTTTATAGATCCGGTTGCGGTGTAGAAGGCCGCGAGTGGTGAAGATTATCAGGGTGATTGCCTCCCATAGAAAGACCCACCCCCCGATAAAGAGCCCCTCTACGATAATCGATGGAAATGGAGATTCCCGGAGTTTTTCAGGGAAAATGGTGGCTACCCAGAGAAATGCAAAACCAATGATACTAAAGATTATTGTCTGTTTATTTTTGGATTTTATCTCATTACGCAGAAAATAGCGTTTAAAGGTGAATCCGTTTTTCAACCCGTTTCGAGCCTGTTCCTCTATGTTTTCATTTCTGCTTCCCTTTGGGATAGTGAAACTCAGTGCAACGGGGTATTTGAATGGGATGTCATCAGAGCTTCCTTCAAGATAAAGCTCCAGATCCGGATCTATGTCGCGCAGTTTAAAGGGGGCAGGATCCCACTCACTGAAAATATCCTCATAGCGGTCCAGGGCAATTTCGATAATAAACGACCTGGAATTTTTATCGAACCGGTAAATTTCCGCAAAAAGTCCGTTTGGTTTTCCCTTATCCTCTCTTGGGCAAAAAGGCCACATGCTCTGCTTTCCCCCCGTAGTTAAATATTGGACATCAAAAACACTGCCATCAGGCTTGTAGCATGGATGACTTTTAATTTATTCTGCCATTTTTGAAGGGAAACCTTCTTATGAAGGAAGTAAACAGGAACGCGGCTGCAGGAACATACCGGTTCGATATCTCAACAAGTTTTCAATCCGTAAAAGTTCTTGTTGTCAGGGCCGCAATCGGCAACACAGAAACATCGTTTCGTTACATGACATTTGGAGAGCATTACGCATCGGCTCCTCTTGATGGTAAAAAGACAATTTCAAGAAACGTAAGTCTGAAAGCGGCGGATGTTATTGATACCATTAAGGTCACGGCAACAGGTTTCAAGGAAAAGACCTGAGATTACAGAGCTGATTAATCCGCAACAAAATATCACTCTCGATTCAATTCCCACACCATCTAAGCCGTGGCCTACGGCAAATCCCGCTGCAGCGGGTCCGTTCGAGGTCGAAGCCGACAAGGATGTGGGGCCCCTGGCGGGAGTTGTTCCAGACCCGGTCTACGGGAACAATCAGCAGCGTTTCAACATGTATCGTCCAAAGAATCTTGCAACAAGCGGGTATTTACATCCAATTCTTATCTGGGCAAATGGGTACGGGGATAATGCCATAAATTGGCGGGCACATTCACCGTTTTCATTTCTGTCAGAATCTATCTTCATCTTATCACCTTTTGAGTGTTTGTTTAATTTCAGTTGTTGTAAGTTTCGTCACTATAATTTACGGTATTAAACGCATCAAAAGGTGTTTTTTTTATGTCAATATATCATCCGATTTAGGTACTACTTAGTTCTATCCGGAAGGTGCTTCCTTTTCCGACTAAACTTTCAACTGTGACTTTTGCATTAATTAATAAGCAGATATTTTTCACAATAGCTAATCCAAGTCCGGTCCCCCCTACTTTTCGGCTCCTTGCTTTATCTACACGATAGAATCGCTCAAAGACTCTATGAAGGTGTTCTGAAGGGATCCCTATTCCCTCATCACTTACAGATATTTGAACTCTACCATCTTTTTTCTCTGCATTTACTAAAACTGCTTTTCCCTCGGGACTATATTTTATTGCATTATCAATTAAATTTAAAAGGGCTTGCTCAAGTAGATCTGCATTGGTTTTTACCTCAATCGTCTCATCGCAGGTAGTTTTTATTGCTATACTTTTGAGTTCCGCTTTTGCCAAGCATGTATTAATTGCATCATCAAGAACGGTTTTTATCCTGGTTGGCGCAATATGAACATCCCGTTGTTCATATTCCCGCTCAATAGCGGAAAGTGAGAGTATATCATCGACCATAGAACAAAGCCGATCAGTTTTGGCAGAAATAATTCCCAAAAACTTAGAAACATCTTCAGGCAAATCATACCCTCCATGACGGATAGATTCAACAAATCCTTTCACCGAAGTCAGTGGTGTACGCAACTCATGAGATACATTTGCAACAAACTCTTTTCTCATGATTTCCAGTTTTTTTAATCTGGTTATATCATGTAGAACAAGTATAGCCCGGTCTGCATTTGATTTAAATTGATTTAAATTTTTTCCTCTAGCATGAATATGACGTTCACCAGATGGACTGGGAAGAATGAAACTGGTTTCAATCATTAATTCACTTGTTAAGGTCTCTTGCAAAAAATGTTGTAGAGCACTATTGCGAACGATATCATGAATCCACATTCCTTCCGCATTCTCAACCGATATTCCCAGAAATTCTGCAGCAGCCGGATTAATGGTGATTATTCGTTCATTTGTATCTATTGCCAGAACACCTTCAGACATCCCAGTTAAGATAGCGTCCAATTCATTTCTTTGACTGGTAATCGTTTTTATTCGGTCGCCCAATGATTTGGCCATGGCATTGAGAGCCAATGCTAAACCACGTGTTTCCTCACCATCGGGAATTCGTAATTTAAAATCTAGATCTCCATTAGCAATTCTTTCTGCGCCGGTTTTCATCTCTCTGATAGGTTTGCTCAACGCCCGTGCTATAGAAAGGCTAGCAATACCGATAAGAATAAGCGCAAACCCGGATGCAATTACCATATGCATGTAAAAAAGTCGAGTATGACTAATTATATCCTTTAATGATTCGGCAAGACGCAAAGCCCCTTTTACCTGGCCATTTTCTATTATAGGGACTGCTATATAGAGCATGGAAAAACCAAGCGTTGTGCTAAAGCGTTCCTCTACCCCAATCTCGCCTTTCAAAGCTCGAGAGAACTCAGGTCGATGAGCATGGTTTTCCATATCGCGTGGATCTTTTTCTGTATCTCCCAATACAATTCCATATTTATTTATGACAGTTATTCTGGCTTGAATGGATTCTCCAATTACCTTACTTAATGAATCAACCTGATCTTTTGAATCTTGACTTGACAACACTGGAATTAAAAGAGACTTTATTAAAGAACTCTTTATAACAGATTCCTTTGTAAGGTTTCTATAGTAAAATTTTTTATAAACCTCAGAAGCATAGATTGTAACTGTTACAAGTGAAAACAAAGTAATTCCCAGACACACAATAAAAAGCTGCCAAGTCATTTTAGTGATTTTCATCAATCACCCTTCAAACACAGTACTTACTCAGTTTCAGCGAATCGATATCCCACACCGCGAACAGTTTCAATTAGTGATCCCGTATCTCCCAGTTTACGGCGTAACCCAACTATCACTACATCAACTGATCTGTCGGTTACCGGGTAATTATCATTTCTCACACTATCAATAATTCTGTTGCGAGTAAAAACCCAGCCCGGATGGCTGGCTAAAAGTTGTAATACCTGAAATTCCATATGGGTCAGTTCTACTTTATTACCTCTGCAGATTACCTCATGGCGACTGAATTGTACCCGAATTGGTGGACACACCTATTACCAAAATATTTTTATTCATGGAGGGTGTGTTCATGTCCAAGAAAACAAGAAAGAAATATGATGCTTCCTTTAAACGGGAGGCGGTCCGCA
>JAAYIG010000089.1 GCA_012523595.1 Fibrobacter sp. | reverse complement strand
TGCGTCACTAAAAAGTTGCTTTGTACTCAATTTTTTCGTATAATTAAAATGTCATCACCAGTAACCAACTCAAAGAGGAATTGTTATGAAAAGCAGCATTCCCCTTCTTCTTCTGATCATACCGCTTACACTTGGCGCTAAACAGTTATCAAAAAAGGAGATACTCCAGCACGCCTTCAACCATGCCGAGGAGCTTACTCTCATAAAAAAGGAGCTGGCATCGGCCCAAAGCATGGAAAAGGAGTATCGGGGAAAGGGTTTTCCCACAATCGAGGCATCGGCGAACTACAAACTGGCTCCCAAACAGTATATTCCCTACTCTTTTAATATTGGCGGGGGAGGTGATGGGGTTTTAAGCCTTATGGATCCGACTCAGCCAGGTTTCAGAAACGATGCCACCATTGCGGGTGCGTTCGATCAAATTGTCTCCTCGCTGTCGGATCTGGATTTAACCCCGGGAAAAAACACTTTTGCCCTGGGACTCACTCTCACTCAGCCGATTTTTGCTCAGGGGAAGATCTCTAAAGGGCTTAAACTTGCTCAGGTCTATTACGGGTTATTGGATCTGAAGTACAAAAATGCTAAGCTTACCCTGGCAAAGGAGATAACCAATGCCTATAACAGTGCATTGCTGGCTGATCAGAACAGGGAGGTACGTCAGCAGGCGGTTGCACTTGCAGAAGAGACCCACCGGCTCACCAGGGCTCGTCTGGAAAGCGGTAAAGGCAATGTTCTTGACACGCTTAACTCCAGATTTTCTCTCCAGCAGGCGAAATTAGCACTGAGAGAGGCGGAAAAAAACCGGCATCTGGCAGTCAGGAACCTGCTGACAATTGCATCGATGGAGGCAGATCCTGATGAGGTCGTCTTAACCGATTCACTGGTGATTATCGATTTCAATATGACTGAGGAGGAGGCTTTTAAACGGTTATCTGATGAAAACATCGCGATTCAGCAGATTAATAAGGGAATCGAGATGCAGCAGTGGCAGACAAAGATAGTCAAGGCTGACTTTTTACCCACGGTCTTTGCCGGCGCATCGGTTTCAAAGGTCAGCATGTTCAATACCGGGGAAGAGTTTGAATGGGGTGATGACCAGAAGATATTTGTTGGAGCAACTGTTCCCATTTTCTCAGGCGGACAGAAGCTGCAAAAAGTCAGACAAGCGGATTATGAGGAGCAGAAGCTGGAGGAGACAAGAAAAAAGACTCTTAATCAGCTCAATCTCGCCCTGGCAAGCTGCTTTGAGGAACTCGCGGTTGCAAAGGAGGAATGCGCTGAGGCGCTTCATCTGATTGCGTTGACAACCCAGGGGGCAGAGATCGCATCGCTTTCCTATGAAATCGGACAGATTACTCAGGTTGATCTTACCAACAGCAGGCAGCAGTTAAGTTTGTCAAAACTTGCGTACAACAACGCGGTACATAAGCTCAATGCCGCAATCACCGGAATAAAAATGTTGATCGGGGATAATTCTTTATTATTAGCAGAGCAGGAGGGTAAATAAATGAAAGGTACCGGATTGGCACTGATTTTTTCAACGGCATTCCTGCTTGCGGGATGCAGTAACGGACAGAAAAAAGCGGAAAATGCACCGAAGACCATCCAGCAGATTCAATCCGAAAAGGGAATACCGGTTACAACCGAAAAGATCGGTTATGGGACGATCAGGAGGATCGAGCGGAGCAATGGTACACTCCAGGGAGTAGCAGAGGCAACACTGGCCAACGGTCTGGGTGGAACACTAAAAGAGATCAAAGTGGCAGTAGGAAGTATTGTCAAGAAAGATGATGTGGTGGCAGTGATGGAAATTGACGGTGGCTCGCCAATCGATGTTGCCCAGAGTGCTTTTGAATACGCGGAGAAGGCTTATGAACGGGCACAGAGGCTTCATGCACAGGGTGCTATCTCCAGGGAACAGGTAGACGGGGCACGCGTACAGTATGAGGATGCAAAGAGGAATCTGGGACAGGCCAGGGTGGGAGTAAATGTTATCGCACCATTTACAGGTACGGTAATAGAGATCTATCAGAGTGAAGGCAGCAAGATCAGTGAAAGAACTCCTGTTGTCAAAATTGCGGATATTTCCGTTATAGAAGTACAGATGCAGGTAAATGAGCAGGCTGTCAGTTTCTATAAAAAGGGGCAGAAATCTTTTCTGTTGATGGAAGAGGATACGGTCTGGGGTTCAATCGACCGGGTCGCACTGGGTGCAAACGGTCTGGCGCACAGTTTCAAGGTAACGGCACGCTTTCCAAATCAGAAGCGCCTGTTGAAAGCCGGCATGTTCAAGCAGATTCACACAATTGTCAATGAGAAAAAGGATGCCCTGTATGTTCCGCTCGAGGCTGTCAATTTTACACAGGGAAATGAGCCATACCTTTTTTCTATACAAAACGGTAAAGCAGTCAAAAAGAATGTTACCCTGGGTATCAATACCGGATATGTTTACGAAATAGTGCAGGGATGCACCCTTGATGACCATGTTATTGTGTCGGGCCTTTCGATGCTTCAGGATGGCTTAAAAGTTAATGTGGTGAATCAGTAAAGGAGATACACTATGAGCATTGCCGGAATAAGCATTCGACGGCCGCTGATGATGATAATGTGCATTCTGGCGGTGGCCATGTTCGGAGTGGTGGTATTTTTCAGGCTGCCTGTAGATAAGATACCGGATATGGAACTCCCTTATATCACGGTTCAGGCAATTTATCCCGGAGCAGGACCTGATCAGATCGAGCTTAATGTGGTTAAGCCGATCGAAGAACAGGTGAGCACAATCGGGGGGCTGAAACATGTCACATCATACTGTCTGGAATCAGCCGCATTTCTGGTGCTGGAGTTTAATGCTGGAACCAATCCTGATATTGCATCGATGGAGGTAAAGGACAAAATAGACCAGATCCTTTACACTCTTCCTGAAGATCTGGAAAAACCGGTTGTCTCCAAGCACAATCCCAACGATCAGCCCATTGTCATACTGTCTGTTACAGCTCCGGTTTCACCGGACAAGCTCAGACGATATGTTGACAATGAGATAAAAGACTGTTTTGCCCAGATAAGCGGTGTAGCGAAGGTGGATGTGATCGGAGGACGGGAGCGTGAGATCATTGTAAAGCTGGATCCTGAAAAACTGGCAGCTCACAATCTTACCATCTTTCAGGTCGCTGCCCTTCTCAAGGCACAGAATACTACTATTCCCGGCGGATTTGTGACAGGTGAAAACAGGGAGTATTCTGTAAAGGTTTCCGGAGAATACTGCTCGCTCGATGAGATCCGGGAGACGCAGATTCCGGTTCACAAGCAGTATGGAACCGTAATGGAAAACTACACCGTAAGAATAAAGGATATAGCCGCGGTTGAGGACGGTTACAAAGAGGTGCGTGAATTTGCCAGGTATCAGGGTAAGGAATCGGTTCACATCTCTATTACAAAGAATTCGGATGCAAACGTTGTTAAAACCGCTGACCTGGTTCTGGCAAAGGCAGAGGAGATAAGATCGCAGCTTCCGGAGGGATACTCGATCGATGTAATTGAAAATTCATCAACGTTTACCAAAAGTATTGTTGAAGATACCTATGGTAATATCGTGACCGGGATAATCCTTACCGCGCTTATTCTTCTGCTGTTTCTTTTTGACTGGCGGACTACTCTTATTGCCGCGATTACGATGCCCCTTTCGCTGATAATGGCGTTGGTGGGGATGAGTGCGGCGAAACTGTCTCTGAATACAATTACCCTTATGTCACTGACAGTCTCGATTGGACTGCTGGTTACAAACTCAATAGTGGTCATAGAGAATATCGTCCGCCACAGAAACAGCGGAAAGAACATTCGCAAGGCATCAGAGGAGGGGACAAATGAGATCTTTATGGCCGTGCTTGCGTCAACTCTGACCAACCTCGCGGTATTTATCCCCATAGCCACTACATCGGGAATTATCGGAAGTGCTTTTAAGGCTTTAGGTTTGACGATTGTATTTGCAACTGTAGCTTCTATTTTCCTGAGTTTTACGCTTACTCCTCTTTTGGCATCGAGACTGTTAAAGCAGAAAAATAACGCCGGGTCAAAAGGAAAAGGCCCCAATATTGTCGATCGTCTTCTTTACAGTATCGAAAGACGCTATAAGAAGCATCTTGACTGGCTGCTTTCAAACAGGGTTGCCCAGTTTACTGTTGTGGTAAGCATTTTATTGATTTTCTGGGCGACTTTGCAGTTTATAACACCGAAACTGGGTTCTGAATTTGTGCCTAAGATCGATGAAGGTGTCATATCTATAGCCATAGAGCTTCCTCCCGGAACTCCCATCGAAGTTACCAAAAGGCGGGTACTGGAAGTGGAGGAACTGATGAAGGGTCTTCCGGACCTGATTTCGATCTCCTCCTCAATCGGAGGAAACGGAATAAACACCGGTGTACAATATGGTGAAGTCAGGCTGCAGTTAACTCCTGAGACACAGCGTAAAGAGTCGGTTTTTGAGAAGATAAATATTATTCGTCCGATGCTTTCCGATATTCCAGATGCAAAAATCAGTATCACATCTGTGGGTGGAATTGCGGGAGAGAACGAAGGCGCTGACATGGTAATCGAAGTAAAGGGTGTAGAGATGGAGAAAGTGATTGCCATTTCAGATCAGATTTCCGGCATTCTTTACAACACACAGGATTTGACAGATATTAACAGTTCCTGGAAGGGAGACAAGCCTGAGATAGCCATTGTTCCAAACAGGGGGCGTCTGGAGCATTACGGCCTTTCTCCAAGTCTGGCCCAGTCTGTAACTATACAGATGTTAGGAGGGCTGGTAAGGTATAATATTACCGGGGATGACGGGGCTATATACAGGGAAAAAGGTGAAGATTTTCCGATCAGGGTTCAGTTGGATAAACGCGCAAGAAGTACGGTTAGGGACATTCAGACCATGGAGGTGCTGACACCCAGGGGGCCGGTGCCGCTGGAGGCTGTTGCGGATGTGAAGTACACAGGAGGAGTCTCTTCAATAACACGTAAAGACAAGCAGAGGATGATACAGGTCTCTGCCAACCTGACAAGCGGTAATGTGGGAAAGAAAATCGCTGCTTTAAAAGAGAGATTCAATGAAATTGAACTGGAACCTGGATACAGCATAAAGTTTGCCGGTTTGCAGGATCTTCAGAATGAATCTTTCAGCCAGTTGGGACTGGCCGCAGTCCTGGCGGTAATTCTGACATTCATGCTGCTTGTGGCTTTGCTGGAATCCATCCCAATGGCTTTTGTTATCATGTTGACAATTCCTCTGGGGCTTATTGGTGTTGTCTGGTTTATGTACTTAACCAGCAGCACGCTTTCCATGGTTTCTTTGCTGTCCATTATCATGCTTATAGGAGTGGTTGTCAACAACGCGATACTGCTAGTGGATTATGCAAGGATGCGCAGGCTTGAGGATGGGATATCGGCAAGGGAAGCGATTGTGCAGGCAGGCGGAACAAAGCTCAGGGCAATTCTTATGTCTAATCTGGCAATCATAATCTCGATGGTTCCTATGGCTCTGGGTATAGGCGCAGGAGGAAATTTCAGGGCATCTTTTGCAATCACAACAATTGGCGGGGTACTTGTATCAACTATATTTACTTTCTTCCTGATACCTGTTCTTTATATATGGACGGCACCGTCTCTGAAGAAACTCAGGGAAGAATATGAATCTGAGCATACAGTGTGAAAGGATAAATTCGATGGAAGAACTGGATTGTAGAGAAAAAAGAAAACAATTGGTCAAAGATGCAAAAACCAGCCTGATTCTTGATGCTGCCCTGGAGGTCCTTGCACAGAAAGGATACTATGAAACCAGGCTGGAGGATATCGCGGAAAAGGCGGGTTTCTCAAAATCTGCCCTTTACCGTTACTATAAAGATAAAGATGAGATATTCTTGACAATTGCTGTAAGGGAAAGAAACAGAGTTTATGATAAACTCACAAATGATCCTCAGTACCGGTTGGATAAACAGCTTCATATAAGTGAAAATATCCGCCGTTTCCTCTCTGCCGCATTTACAGTCTGGGGGGAGTATTTTCCCTTTATTCTGACCCTTAATTCATTTCAGGTTTTTTCCCTTATTGACCAGCTTCAGAATCAGAATGATCTGATGGAGATAGAGAGGGATTTTCTCTTTGGTGAAAGCAAGTTTGAGGAGCTGATGACCGGGTTGTTTGATGATGCAAGAGAAAAGGGGGAGATTACCACCGCTTTGACTTCAACACGGATCTATGATTTCCTGCAGGGTCTGGTATTCGCAATGGTTAAAAACTGGTATCAGCAGAAAAGCATGGAAGATATCGATGATGCAGTCGATCAGATATTGAGCTTTCTTGGTAATGGGATAGGGATGTCAGATAAGTAATGCTCAAGCCGGCTTGTATAGATGTATACAGGCGCATTCACCGGAAATGCGCCTGTAATCTGTTGAGAAGAGTCTGTAACTATCTCACTGGGGCCTTGAATATTTTCTGAATATTTTCCGGTCAGCCTTCTTGCTCAAACATTCTTTTTCAGGCCAGCTTGCTGGTGGAACAGTGCCTGCAAATCTTTTGTATGTGATTTTCATCTTTTCATAACCATCTTCATCGGTGTAGGTAGAGAGGGCGGTTAAAGTGTTCCCATTAACCTGCAGAGTAGTACTCCAGGTGCAACCATCATAAGACCCGCTGAAATCTTCCCCAATCAGACGGTTTCCACTTAAAGAATATGGAACTGATATGATTTCTACACAATCATCATAGGAATAGTGGTAAAGAAACGTGATATTCTTAGAATCAAAGAGGATGAACTCACTTGAATCGGTAATAGCCTCAGTTTCAGTGCCACGATCATTATCCGCAGGGAAATCCCAGGATTCCTCATATTCCACAGCTCTCCATAATCCGACCAAATCATCCTGGCTGACAGAAGCAGAACTGGGGCTGTCATCGCACATTGTAAGCAAAAAAACGGATGAAATTAATGCTGCTGAAAGGGGTTTTTTTTAAAGACATGCAGTACCTCCATTGGTTTGGGTGAAAATTATAAACTGATGAGTAATCGTATATTAACTTATGCATGAGTTAAAGTCAAGTAATTGATTGATGCCGTTTCAATTGGTGACAGACGCTACAGCTTAATATATTAATAAGAAATGATATGTTGTTTTTTCCAGAATTGATAAATAAAATTTCAGCGTAAAGGATTGAATGTATATGGAAGAGATCATAGATGGAGTAAAAGTTCCTGTCGTAAATAAAATCAGCAAGGGGATTTTCAAACATATTGAAAATGAATTGAAGTCACAGGTATTTGATTTGTGCTAGAAACTGTGGCAGTCAGGGTTTATCGAGGAATCTTTTGTGGCGTGCAACTGGTCATAGGGTGTGCGGAATTTTTTGTGTAAACTGGTATATAGTGCAGGTGTATTTAATGCTACAAATAATATAACTGCATAGTTTATGTAATTGCAATAGTGTTTCCAATAATTGGAAC
>JAAYIG010000088.1 GCA_012523595.1 Fibrobacter sp. | reverse complement strand
TGGGCTAAGTCTGGAAAAGACTGCTTTAGCGGTCAGGAAATCAAAGGGCTGTGTTTACAGTACCTGTGCACATTTCAAGGCTTCTGGGTTAAGCTGGCCATTACCGCCAGATATCACAGATGAACAGCTTGAAAGGGCTGTTTTTCCGGAAAAAACACCTGCATTGCCAGAAAACTCCAAAGCACCTTTGCCGGATCTGGCATACATTGAACAGGAGCTGGCAAAAAAGCATGTAACAATTCAGCTTCTTTATCATGAGTACAAGCAGCAGTATCCTGATTGTATGAGTCAGGCTTCTTTCTACCGCTACATCAAAACAAACAGAAGTCCAAAGCTTAGTATGCACCTGGTGCATAAAGGTGGAGACACACTGTATTCGGACTATTCTGGCGATGGATTGTTTTACGTTGATCGTGAGACTGGTGAGATACATGATGTAGACGTTTTTGTTACAGCACTTGCAGCAAGCAGCTATACTTATGCGGAAGCATCCGATTCTCAAAATGATAGTTGTTTTTCCATGTCCCATGTGCATGCTTTTGAGTTTTTTGGTGGTGTAACAGCCAGTATCGTACCAGATAATCTCAAAAGCGCAGTGACAAAAGCAAATCGTTATGACCCTGGTATAAATCTTGTGTTTTCCAAGTTTGCCGAGCATTATGGTACAGTGATCCTGCCGACCCGTACGGCTGCACCTCGTGATAAAGGATGTGTTGAGAGTGCTGTTCTTGTAGCGCAACGCTGGATAATTGCAGCTTTACGCAACAGGACATTTTTCTCCTTGTCTGAGATAAATCAGGCTATAGCCAAAGAATTGGATTTCTTAAATAACCGGCCTATGCGTGATTATGGTGGTCAGAGCAGAAAGCAGAGATTTCTGGAATTGGACAAACCTTATCTGAAGCCTTTACCGAAAAATCAATTCCGGATATCAGAGGTAAAACAGGATGTTGCTGTAGGTTTGAATTACCATATACAATTTAAAAAGCATTTCTACAGTGTACCATTTGCATTAGCCAAAAAGCGGGTTGATGTACACCTGAATGGGTCAACCATAGAGATATACCATAATGGGCAACATTGTTGCAGACATCAGTTCTCTACACGACAGGGAGGTTACACTACCAATGCCGAGCACATGCCTCCCAGTCATGCTTTTGTACATGGTATGCGACCAGAGTGGTTTATTTCTAAAGCATCTGAAATCGGTCCTTCCACTGCTTCTATGGCTGAAGCGATAATGAAAAAATGTGCACACCCTCAGCAGGGGTTCAGAGCAGTGCAGGGTTTGTTACGACTTGCAAAAATCTATCCCCGTGAGCGAATGGAAGCTGCCTGTTCAAGAGCACTTAGTCTTAGGGCGCACAGATATGTCGATGTAAAATCCATTCTGGAGCGTGGTTTGGACACACAGCAAATTATCTCTTTTCCACAGATCAAACCGGATATTCACGATAATATTCGGGGATCCAATTATTATTCAATTTCCTGAAAGGTACTATTATGCACTTGCAAACTGTTGTTGATCAACTTCGTTCTATGCGACTTACTACAATGGCAGAATCTCTTTTAACACGGATAAAAAACAATGAAACAGATGCGCTTGAACCATCCGAGTTTGTTGCATTACTTGTTGAGGATGAATACTGCGCTCGCCAGAGAAGAAAACTTCAGAGAATGATTGGACGAGCTAATTTTAAACCTGATCAGGCAACCATTGAAAACATTCTGTATGAACAGAATCGTGGTTTTACTAAAAAGGACATCATGTTATTTACTTCTACTGACTGGATAGAGAGTAACCGTAATGTCATATTGACGGGTCCAACCGGAAGCGGTAAAAGTTATGTAGCTGAAGCAATAGGCTATCGTGCCTGCACGATGGGTTATCCGGTATGGAAAATCAGATATGCTTTGCTTTTTGAAGAAATTCACACAGCAAAAGGTACTGGACAATATCTCAAATTTCTTGCCAAACTCTCAAAAATCAAAGTCATTATTATTGATGATTTCCTAATGAATGCAACAGATATTAAAGAGGCAGAAATGCTAATGGATATTATTGAACAGAAAGAGCAGACGGGTTCTATCGTCGTAACTACTCAATATCCGGTCCAATCATGGCATAAACGTATGCCTGATCCGACCATTGCCGATGCTATTTGTGATAGAATTATTCAGAAATCAATACAGCTTAATCTGAAAGGAGATTCCATGAGAAAAAAACAGCAAAATTCTCAACAAAAATGACCGGTTAGTCCGCATCAATTATCTTTAAACATTAATTAGCT
>JAAYIG010000087.1 GCA_012523595.1 Fibrobacter sp. | reverse complement strand
TAATCCAATCGTTTTAATAAAATGAATTAAACATTGGTGAATCTACTCTTACATAAGTGTATATTCAACGTATCATAGTTTAAGGTTAGGCTGCAGGAGTTTATGAAATCTCCACAACACTTCCTTGATCTGTAATGTTCATCTTTTCTCAAGTTTTACCAAAATGAATACTCCCAACAAACCAACTCTTTTCATATTCTCCGGGCTCCCCGCTTCAGGAAAATCTACCCTTGCGAAGTTTCTGGCAAGAAAACTTAAAGCCGCATATTTACGAATTGACACAATAGAGCAGGGGTTAAGAGATTTGTGTAAAATCGATGTTCAAGGAGAGGGCTACAGGCTGTCATACAGGATTGTTGAAGATAATTTAAAACTTAATATTAATGTTATTGCGGACTCATGTAATCCTGTCAATTTAACAAGGGATGAATGGGAAGATGTTGCAAGATCGAGCAACAGTGATTTTGTGAACATTGAGGTAATCTGTTCCGACAAAGACGAACATAAAAAGCGTGCTGAACTCAGGAAACCAGAGATAACAAACCTTAAACTTCCCGGTTGGGAGGACATTGAAAACAGAGAGTACCATATCTGGCGAAAGGACAGAATAATTATTGACACCGCGGGAAAATCTATTCAAGAGTGCGAAATTGAATTAAAACAAAAAATCTGTGAGTATACTCTTAAAAAATCCGGGAAATAGCCTCAACCATCGTACTTCATGAATCTCCCTGTACTCAAGAGAGTCTGAATCATCAAGAAAATCATCTGACATACGATTCTTTTCCATTGTGAAGCACATTAATCGCCTTTTAATCGTTAATTCAGCATCCTGAACACTCCTGTAGTGTCAGTTTTAAAGCCACCTTGCACCTTCAACATGAGTTTTCAGGACTTTACATTGAGTATTACCGAAGTGTCCACCGCGTTACCAATCCCCGGCTCCATTCTGACTTTGTAAATAATATGAAATCATTTCTCATATACACACTATTTCCTTTCAGTTTACTTCGAGAGTAACTATTTTTGTGCTTCTACTGGCAATTACTCAATTTTCATTGAATTGCCACAATGTCTTTAGAACATTGTTTTTTTAATCTAAAGCATTTTTTCGATGAGGTAAAGTATGCCCAAAAAAAACAGGAACAACGGTTATAAATGGAGATTTTTCAGGGCCGGCGGCTTTGATCAGGTCAAGCTGGAATCCGGACAGGATCTCAAGGAACTTGGAAATCTCGATCAAAAGCTCTGGGTCGCCCTGGCCTGCCCAATAGATAACATTCATTTTGATCCCAAAACTCTGGCTCTTATCGATGCAGACAAAGACCGCAGAATCAGAGCCTCAGAGCTCATAACAGCGGTAAACTGGGTCGTTTCAATGCTTAACAATCCCGACGATCTGATCGGGGAGAACCGCACCCTGACCATCGATCAGATAAATAGAAATACCGAAGAGGGATGCAAGCTTTACGACTCCGCTAAAAACGCTCTTGTCACACTCGGGAAAAAAGAATCTGACCCTGTTTCAGTTGCGGATATTGAATCTCTTGGACAGGAACTCTCTAAGAATGCTTTCAATGGTGATGGAATAATCACAGTTGACGCATCAGAAGAGGAAGCTGTAAAAAAAATCATAAACCTCATCATTGATAATACTGGAGCAGTCGATGATCGATCGGGAAAGCCTGGAGTAGATGCCGATAAAGTTGAAACGTTTTTCAATCTGACCGAAAAGTATCTTGCCTGGGCAAGTGAACCGGAAAATGATAAATCTATCCTTGTGCTGGGTGAAGAGACATCCGGAGCCGCTGGTGCAGTCGCGGCTGTTAAGGATAAAATCGAGGATTATTTTGCCAGGTGCGCAGTAGCTGTATTTGATGAACGCGCAAAGGCCGCTCTTAATGGAGGTGAAAAGCCATTTGAGCAGATCAGCAGCAGGGATTCCCTTTCTGTCCATTGCGAAGATATCTCAAAGCTCCCGATTGCTCTTATTGAACCTGAAAAACCTCTCTCCCTTGTGGACAATATCAATCCGGCCTGGGCTGATGCCCTCAAAACATTTAAGACTCAGGCGGTGGATAAACTGCTGGGTATAAAAGAGGAATTAACAGAAACCGAATGGTTGCGGATTTTAGAACAACTTGCACCGTTTTTTTCCTGGCAGAGCCGTAAACCGACAGATGTTTTTGATTCTGGAAAAACAGCAGAGACAAAAGAAATCCCTGACAGCAGTCTAAAAGAAAAACTTCTTGCCTTAATTGAAAAAGATAAAGCTCTGGGATCGGTATTTGATTCCATGTCGAACCTTGAAAAACTTGTCCGTTTTCATCGTGACATTTATTCCCTCTGCAATAATTTCGTCAATTTCAGGGAGCTTTACAGCAGGAAAGGCTCCGCTATCTTCATGGCTGGAACTCTTTTTCTCGATCAGCGTACCTGCAGATTGTGCATAAAAATCGATGACATGAACAAACACAGCACCATGGCTGCCATGGCAGGAACATACCTTGTGTACTGCGAATGCATCAGACATGGTGGAGCGGAAAAGATGAACATTGTGGCTGCTTTTACCAATGGTGATTCTGAAAACCTGATGCCTGGAAGAAACGGTGTTTTTTACGACCGGAACGGAAATGACTGGGACGCGACAGTAGTAAAGATAATCGAGAACCCGATCAGCCTTAAGCAGGCATTCTGGCTCCCCTACAAAGGGTTTGTCAAGATGATCGAAACACAGGTTGCGAAACGTGCCATGGCTGCTGAAACACAATCATCTGATAAGATGGCAAAAAGCGCCGAGCTAACGGCTATGGCCGACAAAACAAAGATACCATCTCAGCCACCCAAAAAACTGGACATCGGGATTGTTGCTGCGATCGGTGTTGCAGCAGGAGCAATCGGTACCTTTCTCGTCACTGTTATGGGGTATGTAGCCGGAATCATCAAGATGGGTCCACTGGCTGTAATCGGCGCTTTTATAGGACTTCTTTTGCTTATTTCAGGGCCTTCTCTTGTACTTGCTTATATAAAGCTACGTAAGCGAAACCTGGGACCGATCCTCGATGCAAGCGGATGGGCAGTAAATGCAAAAGCTCTGATCAATGTTCCGTTTGGAACAGCCCTGACATCTGTTGCTTCACTTCCGCCTGGATCGCACCGTGATCTTTCCGATCCTTTTGCCCAGAAAAAGTCCCCCTGGCCAAATCTTCTTGTACTGGTCCTTCTGCTCTATCTCGCCTATGCAGCCCTGAATCATCTGGGCTTTATAAACGAGTGGTCTGGCGGCAGGATTGGAACGAAAAAGGGGGTACCCACAATCACTGAAACAGCAAGCGAGAAGAACTGAATTGATGAAAATCAAAGCTTTTATTTTCTAATCCAAAGGAGGAATGATGTTTTTAAAGAGAGCTATTATAAGCTTATGGGCAGTTTTCACTCTTTTCTCAGTAACGGTCGCTGAGGAGTGGAAATTAAATATCAACACTAACCTGACCACTGCTTTCAATTCCTACAGTGATAGCTGGTCAGGAGGAGAGGCGGGTTCCTTTAACTGGGCTGCTCAGTTTCTCGGGATAGCCGAAAAGCCGTTTTCCGAACAGATTAACAGCAGAACAACCCTGAAGCTTCAGTTCGGTCAGACCAAGGTTCAGAACAAAACTACAAAAAGGTGGTCAGCACCCGAAAAATCAAGCGATCTGATCGATCTTGAAGAACTTCTTCGTTTCACTCTTGGAGGATGGGTTGATCCTTTTGTCAGTGTCCGCGGTATCAGTCAGTTCGTCGATGGTAGTGACAGTCTGCTGACCAGATATTTCAACCCTGCTGATATCACAGAATCAGCCGGTGTGAGCAGATCTCTGTTAAAGAACGAGGTTATCAACTGGTCAACACGTCTTGGTGCTGCTGCACGTCAATTCGTTGACCGCCACAAGCTCGATCCTGGTACCGGAAAAAGATCCCGCAACGTAACAAATGATGGCGGCGTGGAGTTCAATATGGATTTTACAGCGGCAAACAAGGGCAAATGGCTCAACTACATAGGCTCACTACGTATCTACGAGGCCTTAATAAGCTCCAAAGCCGATGAATTCGAAGGAACCGATCAGGAGAATGACTGGAGATACCCGCATGTTAAATTCGAAAACACTTTGTCATTGACCGTGGCAAAATATCTTCTGTTCAGTCTGTCCGCTTCTGCATTTTATGACCGTGACATTCACAAAAACTTCCGTCTAAAAGAGACTCTTTCAGCCGGTTTGACCTACGTTTATACCAACAGCAAATAAACCGGAATCAGTAAACCCGGCTGCTTCCCGCAGCCGCCATTCTTTAAAGTGAAATTTTCCCTCTTTTTTTTGCCAATTCCGCCTGTATTATTCGCCCTCGTTAATTTACTTGCCACATTTTTCCCATTATTGTACTATATTTCCATAAGCTCAAAAAACGCTTCGATTCTTCATCATCATTTCTCATATCACCAGGGGTCATGTCATGGAAAAAAAAGGTCCCTTCAAACACCTCACCTTTCTGTTGGTTTTCCTCTTTATCCCTTTTATGTTCTCTTTGCCGGAAGGTGCAGAAAGCCGCACTGTCCGGGTAGGGATATATAAAAACCCACCCAAAGTGGAAATGGGAAAAGACAACAAGCCACAAGGCATTTTCATCGACATAATAGAACACATTGCGAAAATTGAAGGATGGAAGCTCATCTATATCGAAGGCAACTGGGATGATGGATTGAGGAGATTGCTGAACGACAGCATCGATATTATGCCCGATATGGGATATTCAGACCCAAGAAGCTTGCTCTTTGATTTTAACAAAATCACAGTTCTTCCCTCATGGGTACAGGTTTACACAAAAAAAGGTCTTGAAATCGAGAGGGTATCGGATCTTGACGGTAAAACTGTTTCTGTTCTGGAAAACTCCATCCAGCAGGAATTGCTTTTACAAATCAGTAAACGATTCGACATATCAATAAACCAGATTCTCTCTTCTGATTACAAAATGTGCATCGAGAAAGTAAAATCCGGTGATGCGGATGCTGTGATTGTCGACAGGTTTTATGGTTATCTTAAGGAAAAAGAACACTCTATTGTGCCTTCTCCTGTTGTCCTGAACCCTAACTCTCTCCTTTTCGCCTCAACTAAAGGCCGGAACAATGATCTTCTGTGCACCATTGACAAACACCTCGCAGACCTTTTGAACGATCCTCACTCCATCTATTATCGCAGCCTGGCAAACTGGCTCAGTGAAAAACCCCAGACATTCATTCCCGCCTTTTTACTCTGGAGTTTCATAATCATCTCCGGTTTGCTTGTTGTCACCTTTACCATGAGCCTTCTGCTTAAATGGCAGGTCAGGAAACGAACTGAACTGCTCGATAATAAAAACAGAGAACTGTCAATTGCATTGCAGGAACTTCGAAAAGCCCGTGATTCCGCAATTAAAAGAGAGAGACTTCATGTACTTGGTCAATTAGCAAGCGGCATTGCTCATGATTTCAATAATGTACTGGTCCCGATTGTCGGCTATTCAGAAATCCTGCTCTCGAACACCAGGGATACTGAAGAGGATAATGACCTCAGGGAAAAACTAACCCTGATCAATAAAGCGGCTATGAGCGGTGCTGAAATAGTGAAAAGGATGCAGGAATTTTATCATACCGCAAGGAACTCGGATATAAAAACCCGTATCAATTTAAACGAGATCATCCATGATGTTGTAAAGCTTGCTGAACCGAAACTCAAAGGACCCGGTGTCAACACACAAATAAAAGTCTCTCTCTCTCTTGAAGATGACATCGAGACATTCGGAATCAAGTCCGATATTCATGAAATGATTCTCAATCTCGTGCTTAATGCCGCAGACGCAATGCCAAAAGGCGGACACCTTGAGATTATCGCCGGAAAAGATGGTGAAAAGGTTTTTCTCATTGTGAAAGACAATGGTACAGGAATGAACAAAGAGGTAAAAGAAAACTGTCTCCAGCCTTTTTTCACCACAAAGGGAGCCAAAGGAACAGGAATTGGACTGGCTATGGTCAGCAGTACAGTGGAAAATCACAACGGATCTATAGAAATAGAGAGTTCCCCCGGAACAGGAACCAGTTTCAGAATCACCTTTCCGTCTTCAAACGGAATAATAACGGAAGATACTAACCCAAAGGAAACCGATACGGTTAGTTCAGATTCGACCTGTTAATTACAGTCCTGAATATCTGATCTGGTTTGACAAAAGACAACCCGTCCCTCTCTGTTTGAAAGAGAGGGCGTGTCCCTTACCCCATCACCACTTCTACTTTGACCTCTTCACCCTCTTTAAACAGCGGGATGACATTACCCTCGATGGGTTCTCCGTTAACTTTGACGGATGCCACACCTTTTTTCACATGTTTCGGGTTATGAATGTGGATCCTGTAACGTGTTCCCCTGAACAGTCTCTCAATCGTAAACTCTTCCCAGGAGCCGGGGATACAGGGATCTATTTTCAGGCCGTTGTACTGAGGTTGAACTCCCATAATGTATTTGGTTGCCGCCTGATAAACCCACGATGCAGTGCCGGAGAGCCAACTGTTACGTCCCAGCCCGAACTGCGGATGCTCATCGCCAAGGATATTCTGCGGGTATACATAGGGCTCACATTCGTATTCGTCAATAATGTCGTTCTTCTTTGCAGGGTTGATCTGGTTGTAATACTCAAATGCCCTGTCGCCATCTCCCAGTATTGTCTCAGCTATCATCACCCAGGGATTAGTGTGCAGGAAAATCCCGCCGTTTTCTTTTGCTCCCGGAGGATAAGTAGTGATCCCTCCCTTACTGGGATCATATCCGTTAAAACCAGGGGTGCTTAGTTTCAAGCCGTTTTTGGTGTTAAGCATTTTACGGGCCGAATCCATCGCTATTCGCCCCTTCTCAGGTGCAGCAAACCCTGAAATTACTGGCCAGGACTGCCCGTTAAGATAAATTTTCCCGTGTTCGTTTTTGCTTGAACCCAGAGGTGTCCCATCATGATCAAAATACCTGACAAACCACTCTCCGTCCCACGCTGATTCATTAAACCTGGTTTTCATCATCTCATAATCGGTCTTGTACTCATTGACCAATTTCTCTTCTCCCAGAAAATCAGCCAGTTCAATCATTTCCTGAAGAGCTTTACCGTAAAGGCAGGCATTAAAGATCGACTCTGCCCCTTTGGGAAGATTTACGCAGTCGTTCCAGTCCGCAAATCCCAGAAGCGGCAGTCCATGCTTTCCTGTGTTGTTTTTAGTGAAACTGAGCGCACGACGCAGATGTTCCATAACTGTCGCGCTTTCAATGGCTTTTCCTTTTTCTTTATCATAAAAAGGTATCTGTTCAGAAAGAAAATCCCTGTTTCCGGTTTCTTTGATATAAGCTGTAACAGCAAGCACTATCCACAGGTGATCATCACCATAGTACTGTGGGCGGTCGGGCATCTCGGTAAGATCCCCCATCGAGCCCTCCATACTGAGCGGATTGAACTGGTGCATTGCCGAACCATCCCGTTTCTGAACCGAAAGGAGCTTCACGATAAGCTTCTTTCCCTCTTCGGGTATTCTATCGACCACCCCCATGACATCCTGCGAACTGTCCCGGAATCCCAATCCGCGCGTTCCAAGGCCCAGTTGGTAATAGGAAAGGTATCTTGACCAGTTGTAGGTAATGAAACACTGCCTTGGATTATGAACATTAAGCATGCTGTTTAAACAGGAATCCGGTGTCTTTACATGCATGAAAGAGAGATAGCGGCTCCAGAATTCCGACAGCTCTTTAAAAGCTTTGTCTACTTCCTCACTCTTTCTGAAACGCTCTATCTGCGGAGTAGCTTTCTGCAGGCTCTCCTCCTGTCCAAGCTGAGTTATTATCCTCTTTACTCCACCGGGAGCGATTACTCCAAGATGATGCAACAGAGCTGCAATGTTGTCACCCCTGTTTGCCTCATAATTGCCCAGTTCATCTTTGTCAAGTGCAAGAGGATGAGCCCAGGTTCCGTACTCGTTTTCACCCAGAAAGCGCTTCCTGTCGGATTCAAAGGAGGATACCGGATAATTGGAAGTGAAATAGTTGACTTTGAAATCCCTGCACATGAAAGGATACTGGATAAGAACCCTGGTATTCTGCTGATCTGTGTGGCATCTGGAAACCATGGTCTGTGGAACCCAGTCAGCATTGGTAAACTGCTTCACAGCATCGAAATGAGTATATTCAATAACCGGAATAACATCTATCTCCTGGGGTTCAGAAGAGATATTTGTAATTACTATATCCCTGATCTCGACCTGTTCATTGACAGGAACAAATATGGTGCACTCTGTTCTTACACCATAGAACACCGAGATAATCCTTGAGTATCCCATCCCCACATGGCATTCATACCTGTCGTATTTATCCAGTGTAGGAACAAAAAACGGAGAAAAAACCTTATATTTACCATTACGCTTGACTCGTACATACAGAGTTTCACCCTTGAATTCCGACGAGGGCATCTGCTGGATATATTTCACAATTCGGTTCAGTGACGGATCGCCTTTGCAGATCAAAGCGCCTCCGGTATGATCCACAAATCCACCGAAGCTCAATGTACCGATATAGTTAATCCATTTTACCGGAGTTTTGGGATTTGTGATTACATATTCCCTGGCAGAATCATCAAAGTAACCGTATTGCATAGCCATCCTTTCAAACTCAACAAATGGAATTCATTAGGGTTTAATTACTGTTTGCATTAACACCTGTCAGAAAACCTTACCCCATCACCGCTTCCACTTTATGTTCACCACCATCAGTGAAAGCTTTGACAAGATTTCCTTCCACAGCCGCACCATCAACAACAAGAGACTTTATTCCTTTATTCACATGTGATGGATTCTTGACGGTAATCCTGTAAGTTGCACCCCGGAACTTCCTTGTAACCGTAAATCCATTCCAGTCTGATGGGATACAGGGATCAATTATAAGCCCATCGTAATCCGGACGTATCCCAAGGATCCACTGGGAAACAGCCACGAAATTCCAGGCTGCTGTACCTGTAAGCCAGGAATTCTTTGCTTCCCCGTGCCTCCCGGCATCCTTTCCTGCTATCATCTGTGAATACACATAGGGCTCCATCCTGTGCACATCACTGATCTCTTCCCTGTACGCAGGAGCAATCTTCCGGTAGTGGTCAAAAGCATAATCACCCTCACCCATTATCGCTTCCGCAATTATTATCCAGGGATTGTTGTGACAGAATATTCCTGCATTTTCCTTGTACCCGGGAGGGTACGATGAAATCTCTCCGAGATTTAAATAATACCTTGAGAATGGAGGATTGACAAGCACCAGCCCGTGACGGGTATCGAGATATTTGCGTGAGGATTCCAGCGCTTTTTTAGCCTTACCGTCCTCAAGCCCGATACCGCCCATAATACAATACCCTTGAGGCTCGATGAAGATCTTTCCTTCAGGGTTATCTTTGCTTCCCACTTTATTTCCGGAATCATCGTATGCCCGCAAAAACCACTCACCATCCCATCCCTGCTCTTCCACAACACCTTTCATCTCGGCTATATATTTTTCAGCCTGTATAGCCTCTTCCTCTTTTCCCAGGTGCCTTAGAATCTTAGCATACTCTTTTCCGATCCCTGTAAACATTCCGGCTATAAATACCGACTCAGCCCTTTTACCATCCTTGTTTGTACAGGTCTGAAACGATTCATCCGGTGTGCTTGAAAAACAGTTCAGGTTGAGACAGTCGTTCCAGTCTGCTCTCCCGATCAGCGGCAGCCCGTGAGGTCCCCTGTTATTGACCACATGATAGAAAGACTTTGTGAGGTGGTCAAGAAGAGTACCTGTTTTTTCGGGATTGTTGTCATAAGGAACCTTCGTCTCGAGAATCTTCCAGTCCCCGGTCTCCTTCAAATAAGCTGCAGTCGCATAGATCAGCCACAGCGGATCATCATTGAAGTTACCGCCTATTTCGTTGTTTCCTTTTTTAGTAAGAGGCTGATACTGATGATATGCACCGCCATCCTCAAACTGAGTCGATGCAAGGTCGATTATTCTCTGACGGGCACCGTCGGGTAATTGATGCACGAAACCGGCGATATCCTGGTTGGAATCACGGAACCCCATTCCTCTTCCGATACCGGATTCAAAATACGATGCACTTCTTGACATATTAAAAGTGATTATGCACTGATACTGATTCCAGATATTGACCATTCTATTGAGCTTTTCATCCTTGCTCTCCAATGTGTATCTTGATAAGAGATTATCCCAGTAAACCCTGAGATCATCAAAGGCTTTATTTACTTCGGCACTGGTTGAAAATCTCTCCATCAAGCTCTTCGCATTTTTCTTGTTGATAATGCCCGGAGCTTCCCATTTCTCATCTTCCTTGTTCTCAACATATCCGAGCAGAAAAACCAGCTCAGCACTCTCTTGAGGATTGAGTGTTATGTTTATGCTGTGAGATGCTACAGGCGACCATCCGTCAGCCACAGAGTTTTTTGACTTTCCCTCAATAACCACATCCGGATTTTCCAGTCCATTGTACCTGCCCAGGAAAACCTCACGATCAGTATCGAAACCTGATATCTGTCTGTTTACAGTATAGAAAGCGAAATGGTTCCTGCGCTCCCGGTATTCCGTCTTATGATAGATTACTGAGCCATCGATTTCCACCTCGCCTGTGCTGAAATTCCGCTGGAAGTTTGTCATGTCATCGAGAGCATTCCAGAGGCAGAATTCCACAAAAGAAAACAGTGTAAACTTCTTTGCCTTTTTTGTGGTATTTGTAAGAGTTACCTTGTGAATCTCACAATTGGCATCCACCGGCACCATGTAAAGGACTTCTGCCGACAACCCGTTTCTCATGCCTTTTATTATGGTATAACCCATTCCGTGACGGCACTGATAATCTGTCAACCCCTTCTTTACGGGTTTCCATCCCGGAGACCAGAAATCATCGTTCTCCCGGATATAAAAATATCTCCCTCCATTGTCAATGGGGATATTGTTGTACCTGTAACGGAGTATTCTCCTCAGTCTTGCATCCTTATAGAAGCAATATCCTCCGGCGGTATTGGAAATAAGAGAGAAGAAATCTGAAACTCCCAGGTAATTGATCCAGGGGTAAGGTGTCTGGGGTGTAGTGATTACATACTCCCGCTTCTCGTCATCAAAAAATCCGAATTTCATTTATCCTCCAATAATCACCAGTTTTCGAACAATATTACAAAATAGGTTACGCCATATATATATATATATGAATTTGAAGTTACAGCTTCGATGAATTTGTACCCAATCCAGTACAGCTTTTTCCTCCTCCAGAGGTCAATTATTATACCCATACACCTGCAAAAGGTTAGAGTGTCCTTTCGCTTCTTTATCTGTCAAAAAGAAAAGCTCCCGATCTACAGGACCGGAAGCTTTTCTTTCGATACTTTTCAAGATTACTGGATTGTAATCGTCGTCACAGACCATGCAGGCAGGGTAATCTCACCACCCTCAGCGACATCGATGGTTTCTGAACTGTAACCATTTTTCATGTTATCTGAACGCAACTGCTTCAATGTGGCTTTTCCACTGAAACCGGGTATATTCAGATCGATCACAGCTTTCGTCTTAGGCATCTTATTGATAACCATCAGGGCTTTCTTTCCATTGTTTTCGGTCAGATAAGTCGACACATTATCATTTTCGGATTCTGTCTCCAGTAACTTTCCGCGAAGAGCTTCGCTTGCCATTTTAAAAGCAAAGTATGAAGGACGCGGCACATTGTCCCCATCCGGCGCACCGGTTCTGGATAGATATCCGTAGTCACCACCCTGCTCTGTAATGTCGTTATGGATATCCCAGTAAGATGCCTGCTCTATATTCTGAACAGCCAGTTCTCCAAGGTAATCCGCGACAAACATAGCGTTTACAATACCCAGTGTCTGAGGTCCTGGTTTGAAATCAACAGAGTTCCACTCTGTGAGCCAGATCTCATACTTCTTTCCCGGAACCCCATATTCCTCCGTCTGCTTCCGTACACCAGGAAGAATTGATTTGAGAGTCTGCGGGGCTGCCAGCAACGCAGCATCATTTTCTTCACCAGCATGCTGAGGATAATGGTGTACATTCACTCCGTCAGCCAGATCTTTGGTGTTCTCGAATACCACTTTATTCCATTCACCTTCAAGGACCCAGACCACAGTCACCAGAATCGAAGGATCCACTTCTTTCATCTTCTTTATGAATTCAGCAGCCCTCTTACCATACTCTTCAGCAGTACAGTGGTTAGCGTGCCAGTCTCCATAAAGCTCGTTACCTACCTCCCAGTATTTTACATTTGCCTTTTTGGTCACATTTACATGTTTTACCCATTCGGCAGCTTCTTCTGCAGTACCTGTACCGAAGTTAACGGTAATCATGGGAGTTGTATTTGTCTGCTTACAGAATTCCAGGAATTCATCGGTGTCAACCATCCAGTCTTTCTTTGCAAGGACCTCTTTCCAGTGGTCCTCATCAGCTCTCAGACCACCCGGGTAACGAAGTACCGCATGGTTGACAGCTTTAACATAATCCACCGTCTGGGGCTTGAGAAGATCGCCATCCCACAGAGCCGCGTTTATGCCGAAAATACCGTCATTTATTGCAGGTGTAACAACTTTACCCATGTCACCGGTAATCTTGACAGTTATCTTTTCGGCCACAGGCGCTTCGTAGGCAGTCCTCTCATTTGTCAGCCTCACATTATCGATCAGAAAAGTTCCGGATGTACCTTCACCGGAAGGTTTGAAATCGATAGTTCTTATTGCCTGCATATCAAATTTCCCGTTCTGCTCAGCATCTTCCGGCTGCCAGTAGGGAAATTTGTAGAAAGCCTTGAAAGGTACAAGCACCTCATGCCATCCTTTTCCGCATCCGGCACTCGCGATCCACACCTCATTACCGGCATCATTAACCTGAACATTGATACCCTGATAGGGTTTGGATGTGTACATTTCAAATTTAAGACCCCAGTGCTTGCTCCAGTCCCTGAGTTCAGGTGCACTGTTGTTTGTTTCATAGTTGAATACAGCATCACACCAGTCATTCATCTTGAAGGTAATAGCCAGAGCATTTTCTCCGCCATTTCTAGCCTCACTCTTCACAAGCTTATAACTGATTTCCGATTTGGGGCCATTAGCGGTTTCCCAGTTGGGACTTTCTGAACCCTCGAAATCATGCAGTATTATATCCTTAGCATCAGACTCGAAATTAGCCCAATACTCTTCAGGATCAATATAGCCCGGAATTTCTTCAATAAAAGTGATCTGATCCACATACAAGGCTACCGGTTCCCCTTCAGGTACCTTGTTTTCGGCTTTGTTGTTGGAAAATCTGATTTCATTTACCTGATTCCATTTGACATCTCCAACAACTTCAGCCTTTTTATTATCATCCCAGTACTTTCCAACATCCTGGAATCTGCGCAGAGGGATCATGAAATATTTCCATGTAGTATCCAATGAGCCAAAATCCCCCAGGGCTACTTTTGTCTGCACTTTCGCCCCATCAGATTCATCATCGAGAATACCAACATAGATTTTATCAACCCCCGGGGCTCCTTTTGCCCAGAAAGCAAGACCTGCGGCTTTTGCTTTTTTCAGAGGCTCTACATTGATACTTGCTCCATTACCCAAAGCAAGAGTAACTCCGGAATAATCTCCATTATCAAGATAACAGGCCAGAATTCCCTTATTGTCTTTTGATGCCCCCGAAATAACCTTATAAGCGGTTTTTCCTCCGTAAACATAAACGAATCCGCCCCCGGGTGTTTCATCTATAAATACCTTATGTACATCTTTTACTTCGGGTCTTGAGGCAAGCGGAGGAGAATCGATCATATCCTCCCGCTCATCCCAATACTGCTCTTCTTTTTCCTCAACCGGTTCGTATACATCCCTGAGAATAAAGATGTCATCAACCCAGGCCCGGAAATCAGGATTTTCATTTTTCTTTATTTCAATGCGGAATTCACAAACAGCATCCCACTGAAATCTTTCAGGCACTTCCACCCTCTTCTTTGCGTCCCAGAACACTCCCCTTTTTCCGAAAGCGGAAAGTGGAATGGAGATAAGTTTCCATTCTTTAGAGATGCCTCCATAATTCTGAAGAGGCAAGCGGACCACAGTTTTCTTCCCGTCTGCATTTTCATCATCAACAAGAGCAGCCCAGGCGATCTCTCCACCCATATTCCCTTTGATCCAGAACTGGAGCGCTCCTGTAGCATACAACGGACGCAAGTCGTAAAGAAGATTATACAGGCAGACAGAACCACCGGAATAATCCTTCTCATCCAGATCAAATTCGATTGCCACTTCACCGTTTTTTCCCGACTCCTCTGGAATAAAAACCTTGGAGTTTTCAGGATACCAGTAGGCATACCCACCGGAAACAAAGTCTTCATCGAAGAAGCGATACATGATACGAGGATCTACGGAAGACTCGCTTTTCTTTTCTTCGGCTTTTTTCAGAGGCTTGAACTTAAGCCAGCCGGGGAATACTGCACTTGCGCTAAACATCATGCATGCAACTGCAGCAATTGTAAGGCGAAGATTTCGATTCATAATTTTCCCGTTTCCCGCTTTATTGTCAAACTGTTAAGATTCTTTTTCTGAATCATCTATGTTGTCACACAGATAATTTTTATACAGATAAGAACAATAATTTCTATTTTCTCTTTTCAAAATCAAGCAGACCATCTCTTGATCAGATGATCAAGGTTAAAATTTTACTCTTAAAAATACATCCATAAGCGTCTGCGTGAAATCATCCCTCCCGGAGCCAGTACCGATCAGCCATCTGTTGTCATCATTATCGGCGATTATCTGCCCGATAGAGGTTACAACCGATGCACCGTCGGCAACTTTCCATTCGATACCGGCAGACCAGTGGGTCAGGTCCTGTTTTGTTGTATTCCCCAGAAGAACTGCTTCGTTCTGGATAAGCTGCATACCAAGAAGCAGAGCGCCTCTTTTCCAGAATTGATAATTAAGACCGAGATTGATAAGATTCGAAGTGATTTCGAAGTTTTCAATTCCTGTATTTTCAGCAGCAGATGAAACATAGCTGCCGGAAATCTCGGTAGTATACTTGAAGACAGTGAGGAACTTGCTGAAGTCAATTTTCAGTCCGCCACCTATTTGAGTAAATTTCGTCTTTTCAAATCCTGGCATATCAACTGATACTTCCTTCTCTTTGAGCAATGCCAGTAATCCACTCAATTCAATCCCGTTGTTTAAAAGAGAAGCTTTAATATTACCGTTTATACCGGAGCGATTGGGTGTTGCAGGTCCCAGAGGAAGCACCAACTGCACTGTGGGATCACAGTAACCATCGACAAAAGCGTCAAGCTCCTGCTTATTCATTATCCCGCGGTAATAAGAGGTTTTCATGTATGGGGACTTTGACCACAAAATGTTATCTTTGGTAGTAAATTTGAATACAGTATTGTATAGCGCATCGAAAGTGGAGTAATTACGTACTGTATCCTTTGCACCGGTGGTGTCCACCCTGATTCTTGTGACCTCATTGTTCATTATGCTCTGACCGATAAAGGAAGGTGTCTGAGCCAGAGGATTCCTGAAAGCATCATCGTTAGACATGTAAGAGACATTTGCACGTAATCCAAAAATGTCACTGGCGGAAAAACTGAAGTCCAGACCTGCATTCAATGCTACACCAGTTGTAACTGTGTCTATGAAATCATTGACAGCTTTTCCGAGTGTGTCCACACCTACAGAGTCAAACATCGTCGAATCATCAACAGAAAAAGCTATTTCCGCCTTTACACCAAGCCCCAGGGACTCTGAGCCGATAAATTTTCCAATATCCACACCGGGACGGACAGAAATAACATGAAGTTTTTCCTGTTTAAACCTCGCAACAGTATCATAATGAGCAATGTAAGAAGGTTTGTTAAAAGCCAGGCTTCCCTTATGATCGAAAGTGAAAAGGTAAGTTCCACCTAAGTTAATTCCCTTAAGGAAAGTCATATCCAGATTACTTCCAACCATGTACTTTGTCATGGCAGTGTCTTCATTGTAAACCTGTTCATAAATGTCAGTGACCTTACTTCCATTCTGAATATCTGTTTCAGCACTTCTAAGGCGCGCACCAATCAATCCCAGATGAAACTCATTGAAAAGGGGCTCTACTTCTGCATCAAATCCAAAATTTATACCCTGAAGAATACGATAGTTATTACCTATAAAAAGTTCGTCCATAGCAACTTCCCGCTGCCTGGCAAAAATATAGGGTTCGTAAAGAATATCAATATCCGGTGAATAAAGTGTCAGGGGGGAATACTTTTCTTTGAAATCACCAATATTGAAACGAAACATATCCATCGGGTTTCCGTCTATACTGATCCATCTTGAAAAGATGGGGTTGGAGATATCAGAGAAGAAGTTTTGCCAGTTCTGATGCATCCTGAAAACGATCCGCCCGGAAATATATTCGTTCGGGCGGGCTTTGATATCAAAGTCCACTGATGTGAACTCATTTGTCTCTCTTGTCCTCTTGGATTGATCCAAGCTGTCTCCACTGATCTTGGCTCCCAGGTATTGAGACCTGAACTCGCCGCCAATCGAGATACCTGCCTTAGCCATTATGCTCTCGAGGGTTTTCTGTATCTGATCCAGTTTCCCCTGATCAGCATAGACTCCGGAAATAAGTCCCACGCTTATTAGTGCAACGATTCTTCTGAGCATTGATACTCCTTTTATGAACAGTGACTGTTATTTGTCAGAACCACATCTTTATTTCAGTTGAAATAACTGGCGTTTTGTAATCGTTTTCAGGAATATTAACATCCTTATGCTGCATATACTTTACTCTTCCGTGCAACCCGACTCTGGCGAGCATATCCCAGTCAAAACCGAGCCCCACAGCGAAATCCCTGTAATCGATGGGCTTGTGTTCAACGGACGATACATTAACCACATTGGCAGTATACGCTTTCTGTGATCTCCAGTTTTCATAACCTAATAAACCAAGAATGTAAAACTTGGAAGTAATTGCTATGGCCGGCTCCATCCTCAGATAGGTTCCCCAAAGCAACATATCTTTGGGCTTGTCGGAAAAAGCCAGGGGCATAAATGAGGTGGAGACACCGTTTAACGCATAGTAAATGCCGAAAAAGATCTCCCGCGGGTAACCAAGCAGTGGTCCAAAGTCATAGGCCCAGTCTATATCAAAATTAAAGGTGAACTTTTGATGTTGAGGCACAAATGCATTAGCACTGTATACAGTATCGCCACCCGCCGGGGCATAAATATAGGCACTATCACCTTTGTTGCTGTTTTTGTTGTTACCTTCATAAAAAACATTACTCTTTCCACTCAAACTGAGGTTTGCTTTAGCCTGATCGATGTTTTCATAAGGCACAAACCCTTCGTACATCCCAAGATAGTCAGAACGCAGTCCTCCACCCTCAAAACCAACCGGTAATCTATCACGATTTGACTTGAAAGATTCATCTCCCAACCTTCTCTTATATCTATATTTGGAGTCATTAAACAGAGAAATATCTATAGGATCATTTCCCCAGCGGTTATAAGAGGAATGGAAGAGACTGAACAGATCCTGCCCGTTCAGACGGTACGGGAAATAGATCAGATCACGTGAAGATTCCAATTGGAAATGCTGTCCCCAGGTAATCTTCAAATGCCCGTAACCTTTTAATGATGGAGCCACCTGAAGGTTAAACCCAGCCATATTTTTAGTATAGGGAGAAGCTTCTCCACGTCCGATAAATTTACCCGGCCCAAACAGGTTTGCTCCAAAGGGAAAGAACGCATCCACAGGTGTCGCAAAAGAGAGCGGTGAGTAAAAATCTTTGCCGATCACAGCCAGGTCAAGATTGATGGGAAGCAGATATTTGCTTTCCAGCCTGGTGTAAAAGGCAGGATTGAAAAGACCCCATTTGTGCGTTTCATTCACAACGACCTTTGAACCAGCAGAATCCGCTGTACGCCACAACGTGTCGATAAAACTCATCGCCACATCTGCATGAATACTGAGATTGTCCGTAATGGGGCCCTTCAGGTCTATTGATCCAATAATGGGCTCTTTGATAAAGGCTTTTCTCCCTGCAACAGTTTCGCTGTAGCCAAACACACCCCGGAAGAGATTGTTCTTGAATATTTCATCATCATAGAGATATGCCATGAAATTAAGCCCGGGAGTCAACCTTCCAAGAGCTTCAATCGCTGCCAGACGGCTATGGAAAAGATGCCTGTAGGTGTCTCCGATTCCTTTACCCTTAACAAGACCGTTAACATCTGCCAATGCAAGGTCATTTGTAAAATCGACATATTCACGCTCGAAATTATCATATCGCTCATAGGTACTATATAAGAGGTTGAAATAAAGATTCCCCGGAAGATTGATGCTCTCCAGATTTATCCCCTGGAAAGCCTTTTTATTCCAGGCGGCACGCCCTATCCTCTCACCTTTAGCAATGTTGTACTCATAGTAACGGGCGATAGGCTGCTCTATCTCGTAAGGCAGATACTCCCACGCAAACATTCTGGGCTGTGCTTTCCAGATTGTAAGAGGAGATGCCTCGACCCAGTGAACCGCTCCCAGTTTCAACCAGAAAGAAACCGGCACCGTGCGGATTGCTAATCCCGCACTCATATCTTCATGTATAATGGCTGCTTCACCAGTCTTATCATGCCTGGTCGGCGGGATTGTGTCTCCAACTTCCTTTTTATTTATATGATTTCCGGGAAGTGTATGCTGAAAGCCGATTTTTGACCACAGCACTGTATTGCGGCCTGCCCTGGCAACCATCCCAAAACGCAAAAACGACTCATTACCTTCCCAGTTAGACTGAACATAGGACCGGTCCTGTTCCATAAACAGGGGATTTTCGAGCAACTGATGGTACTGGAACTTAATTCTTCCCTCACCGGAAAAAGAAACCGGCATGGAACCTCCAAACATCAGCGTAGATCTTACCTTCGCTTCAAGATCATTTTCAGACAATCCTAGCGAATCCAACATCTCTTTTAATGCCGATGAATCGGGCTCTGTAGAACCCTGGGCATTGGTAGACATCACAAATCCTGCTGCAGAGAGCAGAAGAATAAAGCTGCGAATTTTTCTGGTACTTATCAACCAACCCTCCTTGAGAGTCGTGTGTAGTATGTGCAATTGTTTGTTCCCTTTAATAGTGGAAAATATATTCACATTAGTTCATGCAGGTGAAATTTCACACCTCATTAGTGCCACAAGTCTTTTAATGCTATTTATGGCAGATTCCTGGTTATGGCAGATTCCTGGAAATAAATTTCAGGTAAACAGAGTTCTTTAATATTGCCTAATATAATTAACGTTATATCCTGTATCCATGAATTTTTTTCTCCATCAGGCATCCTTTATCTTCCTTGCCAGACACCGGGAGTATACCTATTTTTAGTATTCAGATATATAAGTCCTGTTAATTCAGCACCAACAAAATGTTTTGCTAAATATCAATCGATTAAATATATTCATGCTACAAAGTTTCGACAAGTATCAGCCGAGAAGTCCTTTTATTACCTGAAACAACAGAAAGGGTGGAGAATGAATCTGAAGAGCTTACTGCCATTTAAAGTTTTGCTCGCCAGCGCAGTTTTCTGCGGTCTTTTGTCCTGCCAATCCGGCCAGAAAAATGAAGGAGAAACCGGTTTCCCCCGCAGTAAGACCCTTTATATAGCCGGGTTCCAGTGGGGAGATCCAAACACATTCAACCCCCTTAACGACTGGCCTGCATTTCCTGTTGGCGGCAACTACAATCTGATGTATGAACCACTGATGAATTTCAATTCTCTGACTGGTGACATAGAACCTCTCCTGGCACGCTCTTATGAGAAAACCCCGGATGTGATCTCTGCGGTTCTGGATTCACGCGCTCGCTGGAGCGATGGGAAACCTCTTACAGCCGAAGATGTAGTATTCACCTATGAAGTAGGAAAGAAGTATCCAGGAGCTCCTACCGCCTATGTATGGAATCATATCTCAAACATCACAGTGGATAATGTGGAAATTGAGGGTGGAAAAGCGGAGAGGATCAATTTCACTATTAATAAGGAAAGAAACAATCCTCTTGTAGTTCTGGACTTTTTCCAGGCTGTCCGCATTATACCCAAACACGTTCTTCAGCCGATGCTCGATTCGCTTGGAGACCTCTCAGCAGTTCAGAAAGACAAAATGGATAAAAACCCGGTTGTCTCAGGACCATATACGCTGGACAGCTATTCCGCTGAGAAGATCGTTTTAAAGCGGCGCGATGATTACTGGGGAACTGTTCTTCATGATGGTAAGCTCCCAAAACCTCAGTACATCATTCACCCGATTTATAAAAGCAATGATCATTTCAGCATCTCTCTGCAGCAGGGGAATCTTGATATCTCCTCTACATTTATCCCCCGTATCTGGCAGAAAGAGAAAAACGGTGTTCGTACCTGGTACTCAAAGGAACCCTATTTTGTTCCTGCTGCGATGGTTATGCTGATGGTTAACCACACCAAGGCTCCTCTTTCAGACAAGAATTTCCGCAAGGCCATGGCACATGCCATAAACTATGCTGATGTCAAAGATCTTGCTTTTTCTCAGTACAGTCTTGATCTCAAACCCGGTCTTATTCTCCCATTTGGAACCGAGGAACCCTATTTCTCAAAAGATGATACAGAAAAGTACGGATGCAAATATGACCCTGAGACGGCAAAGAAGATCCTTGTGGATGCAGGATACAAATCGGTTTTCAAGGCTGATGGGCAGTTGGATTACATGCTCGATCCCAAGGGTAAGAAAATTCCTACTCTGCTTATCAGGTCACCTGCAGGATGGACCGACTGGGAATCTATGGTTCAGATCGCTGTCAAGGGGATGAGGGCTGCCGGAATTGATGTCCGGGAAGGTTTTGTGGATGCATCTGTTTACTTCAACAGCATGCCGACAGCCGAATGGGATCTTCTGCTCCACGCCCCGTCAGTAAATGTCACTCCCTCTCAGCCCTGGGCTCGCTTTGAATCTGTGATGTCATCGAGAAACTGGAAGCCCGCCGGAGAAAAGATGAATGAGAACCAGGGTCGCTACAATCAGCCTGGTACCAAGGAATATAATCCGAAAGTGGACAGCTTGCTGAGAGTGATTCCTACACTGACTGAACAGGAACAGAAAGTTGCCGCATATCAGGAACTGAATGTTATTTTCATGCAGGATCAACCAAGCCTTCCGCTGGTTTACAGACCTGAACAGTTCTATGAATTCAGTGTAAAAAGCTGGACAAATTTCCCGAATGAACAGAATCCTTACACACCCCCGCAGATTCCCTGCTTCGGTGTCGGGACCAAGGCACTCTGGGAAATTGAACCCACTGCGAAATAGGAGTATTCATGCTGAAGCGATATCCAACTCTTAAATACATTTCAAGCAGGGCGGTATGGTATTTCATTACCTTCCTTGCTGCAGTAACCATCAACTTCTTTCTCCCCAGGCTCGGCACCAGTAACCCGGTGGATATTATTATGGCCAAGGTGGGAGCGGGTTTGGATACCGAAGCAGCAAAGGAAAAAGAAGAGTCATACCTTAAAGAATTCGGACTTGTTGAAGTTGATAAAAGCGGAAGCATCATTCGTGATGCTTCCGGTAAACCTGTACGTACCTCAAAACTTAAGCAGTTCATAAACTATATCAGCATGAGCATGAGGGGAGATCTTGGGACTTCATTTCTGAATTATCCCAAGAAGGTTACTGAAATCATCAGTGATGCACTTCCCTGGACTCTCGCTCTTCAGATCCCTACCATTATATTTGGATGGATAATCGGTAATGTTCTGGGAGCTCTGGCAGCTTATCGCAGGGGAATTTTCGACAAAGCGCTTTTCCCTGCTGCTCTGCTTTCCAGTGCGATACCATTTTTTGCCTTTGGAATGATCCTGGTTTATCTCTTCGGAATCGTCTGGCCCATTTTTCCTGCAATCGGGGGCTATGCCGGAGACATAATACCAAGCTTCAGCTGGAAATTTTTCTCCAGTGCGGCATATCACTACGTTCTTCCGTTCCTCTCCATTTTCCTGATCTCAGCTGGAGGCCAGGCAATCGGGATGCGCTCGATGTCAATTTACGAATTAGGAACCGATTACATAAAATACGCAAAATGGCTGGGCATGAAAGAGAATAAGATTCTCTTCTACATGTTCCGCAATGCCATGCTGCCGCAGCTTACCGGGCTGGCTTTGACTCTGGGAACGATGGTTGGCGGTGCACTCATAACTGAAATGATCTTTTCCTACCCCGGTTTAGGAATGGCTGTGCTTACAGCGATTCAGGGAAATGACTACCCACTTATTCAGGGATGTACACTGCTGATTACGATTTGTGTGTTGATTGCCAATTTTACTGTGGATATTCTGATCGGTTTCCTTGATCCACGTGTCAAAGCAGGATTGGGGGGAAAATAAGATTATGAAGTTATTGATGAATCTATTGAAAACACCTGCCTTCTTAATAGGCACAGGTTTATTTCTTGTCACTATCTTTATTGCGTTGTTTTTTCCCATGATATTCGACATCAATACCAACATCAGAGTTGGTGGACCTTATATGCCACCATCCGGTGAACGTATTTTCGGCACAGATCATATGGGCATCGACATGCTGTCTCTTCTTGTCAAGGGACTCCAGTCATCTCTGTACGTTGGATTTCTTGCAGGAATTATCGCTACAATTACAGGTACATTTCTTGGGGTTTATGCCGGGTTTAAAGGCGGTCTGGTTGATGATATTATAAACATGGTCACAAACCTTTTCATTGTTATTCCTCAGTTTGTGGTTTTAATTCTTGTCAGCAGCAGTATGGAAGAGGGGCGTTCGTTGTCTCTGATAGCATTGCTTATCGGACTGACTACCTGGACCTGGAGTGCTCGTGCGGTCCGCGCACAGGCATCGAGCCTTAAGAGCCGTGACCACATCTCTCTGGCAAAGGTAAATGGCGCCGGAACATTTAAAATCGTCTCCATGCATATTCTTCCCTATCTTCTGTCCTATGTTTTCATGGTTTTTATCATGCAGACCGCTTCCGGAATTCTTTCCGAGGCAGCAATCAGCATGATCGGCCTGGGTCCGTTTGACACCGTATCACTGGGCACCATTTTAAATCAGGCCATGCGCAATGAAGCTCTTACTGATGGAGCGTGGTGGGCTTTTATACCGGCGATGGTTCTGGTAACGATTATTGCCTTCGCTTTGTATGTAATCAATACATCGATGGAAGGTGTCTTCAACCCCCGCCTGCGCAAATAGGAGATTAGTAATATGTTAGATGTTCAAAGCAGGACCAGCGAATCGCAAATAGCACAGGAAAGTAAGTCTACGCCCATTTTCGAGGTTGAGGATCTTCATTTGCATTATCTCACCCGCTTTGGAGATAAGATACCGGCTGTGTCCGGAGTTTCTTTTTCCATGCAAAAAGGTGAGATTCTGGGTGTGGCTGGTGAATCAGGATGCGGAAAATCGACTCTGGTAAACGGATGCATGGGTCTTTTTATCCCTCCCCTCAATCCCACCAGCGGTGATGTAAGGGTAGCAGGCGAATCACTGATGGGACGTACTCCCAGTGATATCAGAAGAAACGTACTGGGAAGAAAAATCACCATGATCCCTCAGGGTGCATTTAACTCTCTCAATCCTACCCGCAAAATAAAAGACTTTGCCGCAGACATGATCGAAAGCCATGAGATGGGTTCCAATAAAAAGGAGATCTATGATCGCCTCAAGGAGCGCTTTCGCCTGATCGGGATGGATGAATCGATTCTTAATTCTTATCCGATTCAGATCACTGCAGGAATGCGTCAGAGATCTGTCATCGCGATTTCAACCCTTCTGAATCCACAGATGGTTATTGCTGATGAACCGACATCGGCACTTGATGTGACCACTCAGAAAGCAGTGATCAAAATGATATTTGACCTGCTTGATAAAGAGATCTTCTCCAGCATGATCTTTATCACTCACGAATTGCCCCTTCTGCGTCATGTTTCTGACAGAATCGCGATCATGTATGCGGGTGAGTTTGTTGAGGTCGGTACGACAGAGCAGATTATCTTTGATCCGCGCCATCCTTACACCAGGGCACTGATGGGCGCGATGCTCAGTGCTGAGCCTGGTCAAAAACAGAAAAAACCGGTCGCAATAGAAGGAGCGCCACCGAATCTGGCTAAACCGATTGCCGGTTGCCGCTTTGCAGAGCGCTGTCCTGTCGCCCGGAAAGAGTGTCATGTCAACAAGCAGGAAATACGCATCGTGGGTGATAGACAGGTGAGGTGCGACTATGCAGAATAAGGATATTTTTACGGCGAAAAACATTACCTGTACTTTTGGCCATGGAAAAAAGATGGTCAAAGCTGTGGATGATGTCAGTTTTACAATTGCGGATGAGGAGATAGTTTCTCTTGTTGGCAGTTCTGGCTGCGGAAAAAGTGTTCTGGCCAAAATTATGCTCGGACTTATACATCCTGCCTCAGGTGAATTCCTCTACAATGGTCAGCAGATTGTGAATCAGCGGAAGCACTGGAGGGAAGTGCAGCCTGTATTTCAGGATCCTTTCAGTTGTTTCAATCAATTCTTTACAATCCGCTCTCAACTGAAGGCATCTTTCGGAATTCTGGAAAAGAAGCCATCCGACAAGGAGATGGAGGACAGAGTCGATCAGGCCCTTCTGGCTGTGAATATCAAACCACCTGAGATCGAAGGAAAATATCCGTTTGAGCTTTCAGGTGGACAGATGCAGCGTATGCTTCTGGCAAGGATTTTCATACTCAAACCGAAGGTTCTTATTGCTGATGAACCTACAAGTATGGTGGATGCCTGTGTGAGAGCAAATATCCTTGATTATCTGATGAAACTCAAGGAGGAACTCCGGATGACCATCGTCTTTATCACACATGACATAGGTCTGGCCTATTATGTAAGTGACCGTCTTTTCATCATGTACAAAGGAAAGATAGTTGAGCAGGGTCCGCCGGACGATGTAACTCTGTCACCTAAGAGTGAACACACTGTTCAGCTCCTGGATGATATCCCTGATATACACAAGGAGTGGATCAAGAGGTAATATCAGAAAAAAATCGGTGTTGGGAAGAACCGCTCAGGAGAGGGTTTAATTGCTCCTGGGCGGTTTTTTTATTGAATTTCAATGTCCCGGAGGTGGAGGTGGTTCGGGAATTCCCCAGTCGCTTTTTACATTTCTCAGGGAATTCACTATTATTGCTGTGATGACACCTCCAGCGACAGCCGATGATGCTGCGGTAAACAGGAAGACTTTTTCGGATCTTTTCAGTTTCGAGAATTCAAAAGTCTTTTTTCCATATACTTTTTGCGGAACAGGTTTTACCATATCGTCAGTTTTAGCTGCCTGCTTTGTTAAAGCAGTCCTCACAGAATCGGCTGAAAGTTCTTTTCTGGCAGCAGCATTCTCCACATCAACCGTAACAGTCCTTCTCTGCATGCTCTGAGCCCTGTATGCTTCACCACCGTAATACGATCCACTCTGCTGCCCGGATTGATTATCCTCTTTCTCCGGTTCAGCCTTTACCTGTGAAGCAGAAGTATCATTATTTTCCGGTTCAACAGAGGCTGCATCGGTTTGGGAATCATTTGCCTCCAGGGATGCTCCTGCTTCCGCATCTGACCCATCAAGTGATGAATCCCGGGAAGCATCCTGCTCACCGGAAGCGATAACTGTGTCGGCTTCAGATGATCCGGCTGATAAATTCATGGAATCCTTTACTGCAGTTGTATCAACTGTCTCCTGAGCAGCAATGCCTGAGGTCAGAAAAAAAACAGAGATCATCACCTGGACAACAAATTTCGATATACTGTAACCTGTCACTTTACTTCTCCTCAAATTACCTGATAACATTTACAATTCTTGTTTTAGAATATGACGGAGTCTTAAATCGGGCGATATACATTCCTCTGGAAACTTCTGATCCCATCCTGCCGGTTCCCTCCCAGGTTACAGTATACTTTCCCGCCCTCCTGCGCTCATTTACAAGCTCATAAACAGAGCGACCGCTGATATCGTAAATTCCAATGAATACAGGGCAATCTCCTTTTACCGAGGAAGGAACAGTGTACTGGATTTTCAATGCTGTACCAGCTCCGGTTTTTGCTGTAGTAAATGACCAGCTGTTAAGTTCCTTTACTGCAGGAAACTCACAATTCTGATTCCAGCTTACTTCCAGTTCCCTTTCTTCTTCACCACTATTCAGAGAGAAGGTGTAAGTGGCTGATCTGTTCATATCTATAATGGTTCCACTTACCGGGTCTCTCAGGATCAGGCTTCCACTGTTGTTCCCATCTTTCTCCCAGGAAAGGGTAACCGGCTTTCCGGTCGTACTTTTTATTTTCAGCATCCAGGAATGAGATCCCTTTTTCAAACCAACTATATCTGACATATAAAGGTCATTTCCCCAGTCAGGATGAGAAAAACCGATTTTAAACTGTGAATGAATCGATGGCGGTCTTGGGGAGTCATAAGTATCATAGCCATCAGAGGCGGCTTCGGATGCGCCAAAAACAGAAATATCAGAAAACGCTCCTGTGGAAGCTTTGAAAAGACAGGTCCAGAACTCGGTTTCTTTACTTTTCTTTTTACCCAGAGCTTTTACTCTTTCAGAAGCAGGGTTTATAAAACATGTAACAGAATCCGTTTCAACATAAACCCAGCAGGCCTGCCATGGGTAAAGACGTGCTGTGTCGTTATAAACATGTTTCACAAGATCACGGTTGGAAAAGTACTCACCATTGTTCCAGGTGTCAGGATATTTGTCCTCATACGTAAAATACTGGCGCCGCATAAATCGTGAGGCCGAAACATCAGTAATCCGAATCAGTAAGTTTCCTTTTTTTACAAGTGAATTATCCCAGAATACCGGAAAGGGAAAAGGATTTCCCACACAGTTCCATCCCTTTTTAAGGGAGACAGGAAAAAGCGTATCCGGTTTTATCCCATTCGCCTCATGGGTAAACGAGCGGCTTTCAGTGTGATACAGCCAGCCCCCTTCTCCGCTTCTGATTTCATCAAACCTGATGTATTCTCCGCTTATCGATTCATAACCGTAATAACGCCATTTCGAGGTATCTCCCAAAGCGGTTTTAAATACTGAATAGGAAGATACAGGGGAATAAATCAGAGGAATAGAAACCATGCGGTAAGTTTTCGGAGATGTAAAACTCTGTACAGTAAGAGAAACGGATTCCGGTGCTATAGATCTCCTGGCAGTAAGAAGCGTATCACTTTCCTTTATGAGAAGAATTGAATAAATAATTCCCGAAACTGTGACTTTTTCTCCCGGGATCTGTACATTGTACAGATTTCCATCATATTTAAAACCAAGCGTATCCACCCCCGGTTTACCTCCCTCGCTGAAGAGTAGACTGGCAGTAATACCTTCAGAACCACTAAAAGATATCCGGAGGTCTTCGCCGATCCTGTACTTTGAAATTTCCGGTGAATAAATGGAAGAGAAGTAAAGTGGACTTGGTATAGTACTTAAAGAGTCGATTTTTGCAGAGAAATTTCCACTAACATCTATAAAAGTACACCGGACATAATAAACCTGTGATGGAATCAGACCATTAATGGTTACATCGGTACTGTCAGCACATGGAATAATGATACTACCAGTGGTGGAAAAAGAGGGATCTGTACTGTATTCAATTGCCACCACTGTACTCTCTGTTGTTGTCAGTGTGATTAGTGCTTCGTCAGGTCCACATCTCGAAACCCGGAAAAGCGATGACTGCGGGGCAATGGTATCTGGTACTCTCTTTTCATAGAGGTCTTTAAGATCAAATTCTGAAGTGTTGAAAATTGCCTCGAGTCCGCCAGCCAGGAAGGCGGCAGGAGCATTCCAGTTAATAGCCACCTCATTTGTTGTAAAACTGCAATTATTATCCAGCCATGCTTTCGCGGGAAATATAGGATAGGAATTCGCCGGACAGTACTCCCCGCTTCTTGACTGATTATTGGGTCCACCTACCAGAAAACCCGGAATAGGATCAGGGATACCATCTGCAGTTGAAGGACGATGGTGCGGATTCCTTGCTGATCTTGAACCAAATCCTGTAACGAAACTATACCCTGTAGCATTTCTCCCCAGAAGGTAATCAAGAGAGTGAATGGATGATTCCAAATAGGAGGGATCTTTTGACAAAAGGTATGCAACCAGTGTAGCCATCCCGTAATTTGCCACTACACCATTACTACCCCAGTAAAAATCACCATTTCCGACAGTGGTTTGATATTGGGAGGATTTGATTCTGCTGCGGAATGAATTTGCTAATGATAGAACCCTGCTTTTTGAAAGCGAATCATCAACAGTCACGGCCATCGAATAAAACCCAAGCATCCCCACATCAGGCCATGCAGGGGAACCGTAACTCTTTTGATAAATTTTGCTGTCGTGAGAATAGGCAGAGTCACCAGTAGCCAGGAACAGTTCAACCGCTGCCCAGAAATGCTCGTCTGAGCAGTTCCGATCACCATATTCACCCGTGACTATATCGGGAGGATTTGTAAAAGTGCTGTCAGGATGCTCCAATCCCCAGGAAAAGGCATACTTTGCCGCCTCCAGACAGGAATCTGCAAAGGAGGGTATAAAGTCTCTGTAAATTCTGTAAGCAAGCGCACAAACAGCGGCGAAATCAAATGTAGCTGCTGAACCTTTGCCGATAAAATACCTGGTTTCACTTGCCGATGCAGGCATCAAATCCCCTAAAAAATTTGGCCCGGTAAGTTTGTGATACACTCCCCCATCTGCCGGATCCTGCATTTTTAAAAGCCAGTCCATCTCCCACTTAATCTCATCAAGCAAGTCAGGAAGCAGTCCGCCCGATTCGGGAATGTTAAGGTTAAGAGTGTCAAAATAGGTAGAAAACTGCTGATAGAGCAGAAGGAGAGAATAGGTAGTTATTCCTGCATTAACAACATACTTTCCATAATCACCAGCATCATACCACCCCCTGGGAGCAGAAAAAACCTCCCCCGCCTTCCTTGCACCCTCTTTTCGGGGGTCAGATGCTGCTGAGTTGTGTACAATGACATAGTCATCAAAATGACCTCCATCCCTTTGCCAGATCCCGGCATATTTGGCAGGTAAAGGTGCAGATGCCCTCTGATAATAGAAAGCTCTGATAAGTCCCCTTGACAGAGCACTATGGATATCATTTCTAATGCTGAAAGGGTAGGAAGCGCCAATCCCATTAACATAAACCACATATGTTCCCTCTCTGGTAAAACCGGAAAAATCAGCGATCTTTAAATTTTCACCTGATGAAGTCCAGTATTTCTGGGATGATAGTTCCCCTGAGTAGTATGTGGTTTGAAGATCAGGACTTTTAATAGAAAAATACCAGGTTTCAGGTGAGACCACGACGGCGATTTTTGGACCTGCCGGATAGAAACCAAGCTGATTAAGTCTGATGTTTTCCACACTCGCAGCCCCGGCATGAGAAAGCAGGGCAAAGAAGACGATGATCGGCAAAGACAGCATAAAAAAACGCTTAAGTTGATGACAAATCATCATGACAAATCCATAATTAAAGTGATTAATAATCCCATTTTTCAAAAAGATACTCCATAAAAGACAATCTCCGAATGATTATACAATTAAAACAAGAAACAAGTCTTATAATTGATTTTGTAAAAAAAAGCATTAAGCACAAGTACGGTTTTCATTTATAGTGGCAAAACTCTGTTCTGGATAAAAAGGCGCAGTTTAATATACTCCGATCAACAGACGTAATCTTTATACATATAATGAAGCAGAACATAAAGGTAAGAGATGAAATTATTCAATCCGAAACCACATAAAAGAATTCAGAGAGCAAGATCTAATCTTCTCTCACGGGCACGGGAGCGCCATGGGAATATCCGGCCGTGCGGAAGCTGGGATAAGTGTTTTACAATCGAGGGCAATACACTTCTTTTCTGGTATATTACTCCCGGTGACCAGAGCACACACCTGGTTACTGAAGTGCTGGATAAGGTGGATTGACAAGCGTTTGCAGGAATCCTGACAGTCAGATCACTTTCTTTATTTCACTTAATTCTTCTGGAGACAGATGAGTAAGGTTTTCTTCTGACGGAAAGATCCTCTTTTCTACTTCTTCCCGGTAATTTCTTATTGCTTGCAAAGCCAGATTTCTGAAATCCATGTATTTTTTCGCATGGCGGAACGCATGATGACCTGTTCCAAGTATATCGTTTAAAACCAGTACCTGCCCGTCACAGGACACTCCACTCCCTATTCCGATCACTGGAATTTTGAGCTTCGATGTAATGATCGCAGAAATCTCATCGGGAATCTTCTCAGCAATCAGAAGCACTGCTCCTGCTGCTTCCAGTACTGAGGCGCTCTCTACCAGTTCAAGGGCCTGAGCTTTGTCCCTGCCAAATGTTTTCGCTTTACTGCCATGGATCTGAGGATTGTAACCGATATGTGCACATACATCGATTCCCTTTTCAGCAAGGCAGGAGATCACATTTTTCTTCTCACTCCACCCTTCGACCTTAACACAATCAGCACCTTTATCGATCAGTAGCTCTGCATTTCTGTACGCAGTAAAGGGATCATCAGCAGACCCGAAAGGCATATCCACTATCAGGTAGGCATCCTTAACCCCCCGTCTTACGGCAGCGAGGTGATGCAGCATGTCATCCATGGTCACTTCTTTTTCACTTTCGTAACCCAGGATATTGGTGCCCACACTGTCTCCTACAAGCACACAATCTACCCCGGCTTCATCCTCAAGCTGCGCGGACGGGAAATCGTAGGCAGTCAACATGGTGATCGGTGTTTTGTTTTTTTTGCTATGTAGAAACTCAATTGTCTTTTTCATTCCGTTATCCTCCATCTGTACTTAAAATAATAATAGGGGTATCGGTTTTGATTCCTTATTTCCCTAATTAAAAGTATTCTTAAAGCAGCGCCACCATAATTTATTCTCAATCATCGTAACTTTACTACCCTTGTGCCGGAAATATTTTATTTTAAGCTGATTTGACCATTTCATTTTCAAAATTCAGAGTAATTGATCATTCTGGAAGGGATTTAATGATGAATAACGAGACACTGCTTCAGAAAGCAAGGGAATATATCTCATCAGAGCAGGATTCCTTTTTCAGCTCACAAGTGGCTGAACTGATTGAAAAACAAGACTTTACAGAGCTTAGCGACCGTTTCTACACTGATCTTGAATTCGGTACCGGTGGACTCAGAGGAGTGATTGGCGGAGGATACAACCGGATGAACCCGCTGGTTGTCAGAAGGTCCACACAGGGATTGGCCAACTATATCCGGAAAGCCTTTCCAGACAAAGAAAACTCCGCTGTTATCGCCTACGATTCAAGAAATTTTTCCGATGTATTCGCTCTGGAAGCTGCGCTTGTGTTATGTGCCAACGGAATCAAAACCTATCTCTTTACCGGCATCCGCCCTACTCCTGAGTTGTCCTTTGCAGTAAGAAAACTGGGAGCATCAACCGGAATAGTGGTGACAGCCAGCCATAATCCTCCGGAATACAACGGTTATAAAGTTTACTGGAGCGACGGCGCCCAGGTGGTTTCTCCTCATGACAAGGGGATAATAAGTGAGGTGCGGTCGGTATCGGGCCCCATTCCCATTATAACAAAAGAGCAAGCCATAAAAACTGGCATTCTGGTGATGATTGACAGGGAGACCGATGAGCCTTTTATCAGCATGGTCAAGGAGTGCTCCCTCAGGCCGGAATTGATCAGAGAAAAAGGGAAAGATCTCAAAGTAGTTTTCACTCCGCTTAATGGAACAGGTGCTGTCCCGGTCGAGAGAGCGCTGAGCGAGATGGGGATACAGGTCACTTTTGTACCTGAGCAGAAAGATCCCGACGGAAATTTTCCCACGGTGAAATATCCAAATCCTGAAGAAGCCTCGGCGATGAAACTGGCACTTGATCTGGGTAAAAAAGAAGGTGCGGATCTGGTGATGGGTACCGATCCCGATGCCGACCGCCTTGGAATAGCTGCTCCTGACAATGGGGTTTTCCGCCTTATCAGCGGCAACCAGCTTGGAGTTCTCCTTGCTGACTACATCTTCAGCTCCCGTAAGGAGCTGGGAAAGATGCCCCCCAGACCGGCTTTCATAAAATCAATTGTAACATCTGAACTGCAGTCTCTCATCGCAAAGAGCTACGGCGCTGTTTCCTTTGATACGCTCACCGGGTTTAAATGGATCGCTGGAAAGATACGGGATTTTGAGACCGGGCCGGAAAAGTATGACTTCGTCTTTGGTGATGAGGAGAGTTACGGATTTCTGGTAAACAAAGACGTTCGGGATAAGGATGCAGTCTCGGCAGCCACCATGACAGCAGAGATGGCCCTTTATCACAAGAGTCAGGGAAGGAGCCTCTGGGATCAATTGAGAAGGATCTGGGAAAAGTACGGTTACTTTCAGGAAACACTCATCTCCAGGGTATTCAAGGGTGAGGCCGGGCTTCGTACGATGAACAGCATGATGGAAAAAATCCGCAGCAATCCCCCCTCGACCTTTGCCGGTCAGAAAGTTACTGTCATGAAAGATTACCTGGACGGGACCAGTTTCTATCCCGATGAGAACAGCAAACGTAGGGATATCAACCTGCCCTCGTCAAATGTAATCCAGTTTATTCTCACCGATAACAGTATTGTCACTGCCCGACCCTCCGGAACCGAACCCAAGATAAAATTCTACGCCTCCTGCAGAGCTAACCCTGGGGAGCATATTGATAGGGCAATGGAGTCGGTAAAGGGCAAAATCGAGGCAATCAGCGAGGCGCTCAACAATTTGTTTGAATGATCTTCTGAATCGGCTGTGAATTGGGACCCGATCTTGCAAGAGAGGGTCCTTTTTTTTTATGCAGATGCGTGTAAAAAATCGAGGGACGGACTATTTTTTTGCTTTTAAGCTTTAGCGCTTCACTGCCCCTGTCTATCTGGAATGACTTTTGCCCTCCTACCAGATGCTATGGCTAACAGGTTTCCCGCCTCATTTTCACAGAAAAGGAGTTTTCCTGGAATAGTCTTCTCCTCACTGATACACCTTCTGACAAATCCTGTCACCATTGCGGGGCTTGTGCTTTACCCCTCCACCTGGGTGCTGATCTCCATGCAGGTAATCCTGATTGTAAAATCTGTCCTGCTTAAAAATACTGAACCTGATCTTTTTCCCTCTGGCCTGCTTCTTTCCCTCCTCCTTCCACTCCTGCTGATACAGGCAGTAAAAAATCTTCTGTATTCTATCTCTAGTGCTGGAAAGGCTTTGACTGCTATTCTCTGCCTTATCTACTTTCTCCTCACACTCTTCTTTGTAACAGAGGATGCTCCTTTTGATTATTCACTGCTGCATCTTAATGCCGATCTTCTCTCTTATAAACAATCCTGGATACTTCTTTTCGAACGGTTGAATCTCTCCTCTTACATGCTTTTCCTCTTCTATTCCTCGCTTTTTGTATTGATGAGAATACATCAAAGAAAAAAAAGGCGCAGGTTCAGGCCAAAATATCCCCTGTTAAGAGGTATGATCTCTCTTGTACTCTATACTCTGCTGATAAACGCTCCTTTCCGGAACATGGATCAGTTTTACACCCTGTATCATTCTTACAAAGATTACTCGATTCAACAGAGAGCAATCAAACAGGCCGAAAGCCTTCTCGATAAACCCTTCCCTTACGTACACATGCCGGATTCCGCTTCAATCGCAGACAATACATGCAAAAATCTGCCTCATATTTTTCTTGTCTGTCTCGAATCATGTAATGGCAGTTTGATAGAGAAGAGAACCGGGAGAGGAGACGAGATTACCCCTTTTTTCAACAGTTTAATACCTCAAGGGGTTTACGCAGAGCATTTTTACGGGAATTCAGTGCAGACAGCACGTGGATTTTTTGCCCTTCTTACTGGAAATCTTCCCGGATTCCGTAAAAAAGAGTTCACATCGATGACTGACCTTAACATCAGGTGTCTGCCTGCGATTCTGTCCGAGTATGGCTACCGCTCATATTTTATCAAGGCTTATCATGATCTTAACTATGATAATACCGGTGAATTCATGAAAAAGGCGGGATACCACAACGTGTGGTCTATGACAGAAGACATTCTTGACAGTGAAGAGAGGAAAAACCGCTGGGGGTGGGGACTTCAGGATGATTATTTCTACCGGAAAGTGTTCAGGATGCTTGATGAGGAATGGGAGAAAACCGATTCAAAACAAAAGAGAATACCATTTTTTGTGACTACTCTTAATGTGTCAAACCACATGATGTTCAACAGCATGCCTGATAATCAGAAATACCTCTACCCTGATGCCGGTCCTGAGGATTATGCGCTCAATTTCCGCAATTCCATGTTTCTGTCCGATTCCTGCTTAAGGGAGTTTTTCGTGCAGCTTGACAGAAGAGAGTGGCTCAGGAATTCAATAGTTGTGATTGTCGGTGATCACGGATTCCCATCGGGTGAGCACACGATGAAAAATGAAAAAGGCGCCTGGGAGGAAAATTTCCGGACCCCGATTCTTCTTCTCTGGAGAGGACGTCTCAAACCGCTGCGCCTCTCAGGCCGCGCCTATTCCCAGATAGATCTTTTGCCTACTCTTTTTGATCTGCTCAATCTTAACCCTGCACATCACTCTGCCGGAAAATCGATTCTTGATCCAGGAGAGCGTGAACCGGTGCTGCTGACACAGCCCTATGATGGAATCTACCTGGTAAGTGTGGATTATCCCTTCAAGATGGTCAAGAGGCTCAGGGGTGATTTTCGTGCAGTTTACAATCTGGCAATTGACCCCGGAGAAAAGCGCAATCTCATAGATCAGGATTCTCTCAGGCCGGTAGTGCTGAAACTGGAGAAGAGCCTTATGAAGATAATGATGAATCAGGTGCTGCTTGAGAGCAACCGGATATGGCCTGGAACCTGCAACTGACTATCTCCAGGAGCCGGGAAAGAAGGTGTCAAGGATAAGAATGGCTTTTTCCAGTTCACTTTTGTTTACTTTTATGCGGATTTCCTTTACATCACGCATATCGAGAAGATCGCTGCTGTTTCCGACAACAAAGCTGTTTATGTTGTTGGATTCCAGAATTTCCTGAGCCAGGTCCGCCTGACGCAGGTCTTTGAAATTTCCCAGTTCGACTAGCTCCTGTTGATCCATAATTATCATCTTTCTTTTACCTGGTTGGAGGTCCCGGAGAGACAGTTGTGATATCTGAGGCGAGAAATCTCTCCATAATCAGGATAACATCTCCGGATTTATTCTCATCGGTTCTGCTCCAGAAAAGAAGAGCTCCCTCGGAGAGACCATCAATATATTTTCGGGCAATCTCTGCAGGCAGGCCAAATTCCTTTAAAACTGACTCCAGACCCTTTTCCGGTTGCTCTACTGCCGCACCCACCATCGTAGTGGCCACTACCCCTGCTACATATATCCTTCCGGTGTCACTGACATTTATTGGCTGCTGACCCCCGAAAAGCCTCTTAAGTCCCCCTAGCTTTTCCTGTTCGGTTCCTTTCTGATAGGAGAGTTCATTACTCTGGATTTTCAGATATTCCTTTGCCATCGCCTCCTGCACTATGCAGTTCATCTCCTCTTCTTTCAGACCTGCCTGAAGGAGGGTTTCGATAGCCTTTTTGGCGTAATCGATTTCCGGGAACAAACAGAATATGATTCTCATGGGGAACCTCTTTTTGTGTGATTCTTTATTAAGAGAGAGCTAAGGATGTGCCAGTTGGGAGGGGGGAAATTCACCTTGGGTGAAATAGCAAAAAGCGCTTAAGTTTTTTTACCCCAGAGGTGACATAGTGACCCAGGCGCCAGGTGCTTAAAAGAAAAAGCATAGTCCGTCCCCAACTCATCCATTATGATAAATCTTTGATTTTTCCTGAGATAAGGCACCTGATGAAACGTGATCAACTAATAAATAGTCCACCTGCAACTAGGGTATTCTTTGGTGGTTAAGGGTGAATCTGTGACTTAAGCGGTTAAGTCTTTTCGTTACCCCAGAGGTGACACAGTGACCCCGGGCACCTAATGCTTAAAAGCAAAAACATAGTCCGTCCCCTGCCCATTGAGAGACATAACACCTTGAAATTGCTTGAGTTAAGACTTAATTCATGCTTTCATCTTCCTAGAAGAGATTAGCCTTACAGCCTAAAAAGGCAGTGTCCTTAAGTTATCTCCGGAGCGAAACTGTTATCGATCAATTTGAGTCTTAAATTGCTATTCTATCCCCGTCATCACCGATCCAACAACATAAACCCTTGATTTCACATGAATTAAGACCATATATCACAATTTTATCTACAAGGTGAATCTGTGAACAGAATCCTTAAAAGCAAAAACATAGTCCGTCCCCTGCCCCCGTCCGTGGCACCTCCTTTGCTTTCTATCATTATAGTAAACAGGCTTCAGGGCGGAATGCCTTTCTCTATGCTCAAGGAGGGCACATGTTTGGAACCCGATTCACTCTATTTAAACTTCTCGGTTTTGAAGTCCGTATCGATACAAGCTGGATTATCATCGCCCTGCTTATCGTCTGGTCCCTGGCCCAGGGGGTCTTTCCCCTCTACGACCGCACTCTCTCACCATCAACCTACTGGGTTTTAGGGGTTCTGGGGGCAATTGGACTCTTCGGGTCTATAATTTTCCACGAGCTTTGCCACTCCCTTGTGGCCCGTCGTTTCGGCCTCCCCATGAAAGGAATCACCCTCTTTATTTTCGGCGGAGTGGCTGAGATGGATGATGAGCCTGCGAGCCCCAGGGCGGAATTTCTGATGGCCATTGCCGGACCCCTGGCAAGTATCGGCGTAGGGGCTCTCTGTTTTGCACTCCTCTCTTTCACCCGGGGAATCCTGGCAAGGCCTCCAAGTCTGGTGCTAAGCTACCTGGGAACCATCAACCTTATTTTAGCCGGTTTTAATCTGCTTCCGGCTTTTCCTCTTGATGGTGGGAGAGTATTTCGCTCTGTGCTCTGGAGATGGAAAGGAAATCTTCGCTGGGCAACAAAAGTGGCCTCCGGAGTCGGTTCCGCTTTCGGCCTCTTCCTGATTTTCCTGGGGGTGTTTTCTGTACTGGGCGGAGGACTCATAGGGGGAATCTGGTGGGCTCTTATCGGGCTTTTTCTCAGAAGTGCCTCTAAAATGTCCTACCAGAATGTGCTTGTCAGGGATGCCCTGGAGGGAGAGTCGGTGAGACGATTCATGAAAGAGGAGCCCGTTACAGTTGCTGCCGACACCACTGTGGATCATCTGGTCGAGGACTTTATCTACAAGTACCACTACAAGATGTTCCCGGTTGTTAAAGATTCCAAACCTCTTTCATGCGTAAATATCAACGATGTCAGGAATATTCCCAGGGAGGAATGGAATCATCACACAGTTGATGAACTGGCTAAACCATGCTCCACTGACAATACTATCTCAATCGATGAAGATGCTCTGAAGGCACTTTCTCTTATGAACAGAACAGGCAGCTCAAGGCTTATGGTGGTTGACCATGGAGGAAGACTGGTAGGGATGGTCGCCATGAGAGATCTGATGCGCTTTCTGGCTCTGAAACTCGACCTCGAGGAGGAAAGTGTTTCCAAAGATAATAGAAACGAATAATAGATTTGCTCAGTGAGTCCGGTTCGAATATCGGTATCGGCATCGGCATCGATATCGATTGTTCCTACTCAGATTTCCTCTAGAGAATAATCCAGAATCGTTTGTTCCAGATCCATAGGTGAACTGGGTACTTACTCTCGTGTTGTCGCGTTGTCGTTCTATCGTATTGTCGTTCTGTGGTACACAGTCTTAAAAAAAGAACCGCCGGGTACGAGACCCGGCGCTTCCGCTTCACCCAAAATACTGCAAGAGGGCCTTGCAGGTAGGAAAAATAAGAGGTACTTATAATATAACCCGTTTAGGAAAAAGACGCAAGCGGATTTTTTTCTCCCCGATACTGTATACATGTAACTCCTTGTCACTTCAAAAGATACAACTTGTTGAGAAATAAAAGAATCCTGTCATATTCAAGAATAACCATTTGACCCTTCCGCCGGAAAATACGATTTTTAAAGCTTATCATTGCAAGATGGAGATGTTATGGCAACAGTTTTTATCGATGGTCAGGAAGGGACAACCGGGCTTAGAATTCTGGAAAGACTCAGGCCCAGAAAAGACATTGAGCTGCTTGAGATTCCCTCAGAAAAAAGAAAAGATATTGCCACTAAAACTGAGTTTCTTAATAATGCAGATGCTGTAATTTTCTGTCTTCCAGACCAGGCCGCAAGAGAATCTTCATCGCTTATAACCAATCCGAAGACTAAAGTTATCGATGCCAGCACTGCTTTCAGGACTGCTCCTGATTGGGTGTATGGAATGCCTGAATTGAGCAGAGAGCAAAGAGAAGTGCTTCGGACAGCAAAACGGATTTCCAACCCGGGGTGCCATGCAACAGGTTTTGTTATTTCCATGGTTCCGTTAAGGGCTGCTGGGATAGTTGGTGAAGATTATCCAGCCGTTTGCTATTCTCTGACCGGGTATAGTGGCGGGGGGAAAAAGATGATAGCCCGGTATCAGGACCCTCAAAATGCCGAAGAAATCAGACCACCTATGCACTATGCCCTTACACTCAGGCATAAGCATATTCCGGAGATGCAGAAATACACCGCTTTGCAGGATCCCCCGCTTTTCCTTCCGGTTGTGGGAAGTTTTTATAATGGCATGGTAGTAAGCATTCCTCTTAATACAAAACTGCTAAAGAAGAATGTGTCGGTAGAGGATGTGCATGGGGTACTTTCCTCTTATTTCGATTCAGAGCCTTTTATCAGGGTGTTGCCTTTAGACCAGGAACAGATCCTCGATAATGGGTTTTTGTCTCCCGTTAAGTGCAATGAAACCAACATGCTGGATCTTTTTGTGTTCGGCAGTGACATGCATATCGTAGTGATGGCCAGATTCGACAACCTTGGCAAAGGCGCATCAGGTGCTGCTGTCCAGAACATGAATATCGCATTAGGCCTGGAGGAAACTGCCGGCCTTTTAAGTTGATAATTTCAGGCTATCTGGCTTTGTTTTTATCCGAACTGTCTATTGCATTGATTCTTCATATACGATTAAGAAAATTTCTTTCACTGGTTAAATCAGGAATTTCTTTTCGTGCGAATCAGGCTAGTTTCTTTACACTCCGCATATCTACCTTTACCAGTGCCTTTCCAAGTCCCTCCACTTCAAGCATCAAATAACGGGAATTTCTGATCTCCGCAATCTTTCCCTTTATGCCTCTTAAAAGTCCGGACACTACCTCCACATCCTCCTCAACCTCAAAGCCCTCCTCCAGAGGCATAACCGCCATCCCGCCCTCCAGGGCTGAGTAAATTGCCGAGATCTCTTTTATAAACCGGCTCTGATTACGCACCTCGATCAACTGCGCCACTCTTCCGGTGCGGTATATATTCTGAGGGGTGTCCTGAGCAAAAACAATATATCCGGGAAACAGGGGAAGTGTAAAGATACGCTTGCGGGTGGTTTCTCCCGGGCGGGTGTATACTTTCTTATAGAGGGGAAGATAGTACTCGACTCCTGCAGCGACAAAATCGAATGCAAGCTTCTTTTCCTGGCGAGCCTTAACCTTTGCTATCCACCACTTTCCTTCAGCCTGTTCGATTGGACGATCGGGAAACCTTGATGGGGGGAGGGGTTCCTTGTTGCTCATACTTTGGAAAAATACATCCGGAAGAAAGTTGATGTTATTCGGGGATTTGGAACATATGAAAGATTCTCCTGCAGCAATTCAGGTTATTACTGAAACCAGAGCGATGTTTGATTATGATTAATGGCAACTCAATATAATATGCTTGTCTAAATAGCATAATATTACTTATAATTAAGACAGCCTATAGCTTTGCTCAAAAATACTCACCCTGGAAGACGTAAACAGCACTTTGGGCTGCGGGAAGCGGTATGAACAGGGCACTAATCGTTACATCAATTCTTACAGTGCTGATTGTTAACAAAAATTCTCATTGTCAAAATCCTTATCCGTGACAAACTTGGAAATTTTGCGGGTGCATCATCCGATATTGTTCTGCATAACAGCAATCCTGACATTATCGGTGTTGAAAAAGGAACAGAAGGAGAGATAATCATCAATAAAACCGGAACCGGAGAGAGTAAATTAACAATTAGCCATCCTTTATATTCCAGCAGCAAATTCAGTTATACACTGGTGGTTATTACAGATGATATTTCTGTTTCTGCCGGGCACCTGACGAGCTTACCTGTTATTTATCGCAAGCCAAATGCTGAATACAATGTTTATGATATTGCAGGAAGAAAGTACAGTACAAAAAATCCTGCAGGCAGAAACATATCTGGTTTGTTTATTAGAGATATAGATGCTGGAAAGAGGTATAAAACCGAGCTTTAATTGACAAGGTAGTTTCAGGAACGACGAGCCGGAAGGTGATGCCTGCCCAACAGGAAGGACAGAAAGCATCCCGGTGCCGTCTGCGGCAGCCGCCCAAAATCATATTCCTATTCTGAGACAGTCTGCACGGCCCCTACCATTTTCTTATGTTTTAATATATGATTTCCTGCTTTTACAGGAATGACAAGGGATATTACTTCTTCACATAATAAATCTTTCCATTAACAACTTTCGCCACAGAAGTAAACGGATGCCGTACAACCTTGCTCTTGTTAAAAATATGAATCACCTCAAATCCATTCACTTTCAGATAATCTGCTATCATCGACCGGTGACATCTCCACCACAGAAGCTCAGAACACATAACCACAGTTCTCTTTTCGTAAGCTGCTTCCATCAGATCATTTATACCCTTCAAAAACACCTCACTCTCCATGTAATCAGCATATCCCCGAAACATGGGATTTCTCCAGGCCAGGTTCTTTGAATCTGCCCTGCTCTTGCGCCTTCCACCCAGATCTTTTGAATGCCTGTATTCAATACCTTTTTGCGGCAAACTTTTACTCAGGATCTCTTTATTGAACTGAGGATTCTTTCTTGATCCAGGGTACGACCGCACATCATCCAGCAAAACTATCTTAAAATGCCAGAGCACATCGATAAAATCATCCAACGTACGTGTTGAGTGCCCGATAGTCCAGATTTTTACGGTCTTTTCACCTTCGGTCATTATTGTTCGCCCCGGGTTTAATCCCACTGAGAGCAAATACAATTCCTGCTCAAGTATATCTATTGTCACACGCAATCGCCTTGCCTGCGCCATAAATACTATTTTTTAATTTTTACTCTATACTTTTACCGGTAAAGGATCCGGATGACTCTCCAGTCAAGCCATATTGCAGGTATCTGCGTCATTTTCACTGTATTCTTCAGTACAGTATCCTCACCGATAGCCTCTTCATGGGGAGATCAGGGTGACGGAACCTACAAAAATCCCATTCTCAATGCCGATTACTCCGATCCTGATCTGATCCGTGTTGGATCTGACTTTTACATGGTTTGCTCTGAATTCCATTTCATGGGTATCCCGGTCCTCCACTCAAAGGATCTTGTCAACTGGAAAATCATCTCCCGGATATATCGCCGTCTTGATATATCCCCGGAGTACTCAACCTTTGACAGGTACGGAAAAGGTTCCTGGGCACCATCGATACGTTACTATAACGGTCGTTTTTACGTTTATTTCTGTACACCCGATGAGGGTCTGTTCATGAGCAGTGCTGCGGATCCGGCAGGACCTTGGGATACAATTCACACAGTCAAGGCTGTTAAGGGATGGGAAGATCCATGCCCCTTTTGGGATGATGATGGTAGTGCATATCTGGGCCATGCCTTCGTGGGTTGCAACCAGGGAATCTGGATTCACAGGATGAGCCCTGATGGAAGGATGTTACTCGATGAAGGGCAGAAAGTTTATGACGGGCCCTGTGCTGAGGGCACTAAAATTTTTAAACGAAATGGATGGTATTACCTGTTTATCCCGGAGGGTGGAGTCGAGAATGGATGGCAGACGGCGTGCCGGTCTCGAAGTATTTATGGCCCTTATGAGTCAAGGAAAGTACTGCAACAGGGGACAACCAGCATTAACGGACCACACCAGGGTGGTCTGGTGGACCTGGAAAACGGGGAATCCTGGTTTATCCATTTTCAGTCGACAGGAGCGATCGGTCGCATCTGCCACCTTCAGCCGGTCAAGTGGATTGATGACTGGCCGCAGATCGGGATAAATGGCGAGCCTGTACTTTCGTACACAAAACCCAATGTGAATGGAACTTATCCGATCTCTGTCCCGCAGACAAGTGATGAATTTACCGATCCGGAACCGGGTTTACAGTGGCAGACAAATCATAACCCCGTGGAATCGATGTTTTCTTTAACTGAAAGACCTGGTTTTCTCAGGATTAAAGCATCGATGGCATCCGATGTCTACCGTGCATCCAACACCATGACACAAAAAATCATGGGGCGTAAAGGAGAAGCAACCATCAGTCTTCATATAAATGGAATGGAAGATGGGCAAATAGCCGGCTTGACAATAATGAATGACAGATTCTCCTGGATAGGTGTGGAAAAAAGCTCCGGTTCATTCTATGTCAGGACATCGATAGACGGTGAAGTTACAACCGGACCCGTGTTTTCAGACAGTGTTATCCTGCTTAAGGCAATCATAGATCTGGACAATATTACTGCACTTTACTATAGTCTCGATGGTACAACGTTTCAAAGACTCGGCGGAAACTGCATACTTAAATTCGGATTCTGGAAAGGATCACGGATCGCAATATTTACCTATAATACCACCGGCACGGCAGGTTTTGCGGATTTCGATTATTTCCGTTACACTTTTGATGGACCACAGGTAACGGATGTCAGTTCCCGGAAAGAAATACACCGTACAATCTCTGAAAACAGCGGAAATTTTTCTTTTCATCTTAACAGAGGATATCTGCGGATTCTTCCTGATCCCTCTACAAAAATCTCAAATATCGAGATTTACAACCTCAAGGGGTGTCTTCTGCACAGGAAACCGGTAACAGGTCACAATCAGTCAGTTATAAACATCAGAGGCCTTTCCAGACCTTTCATAATCCGGCTGGTCAGCCCGCAGGTGGTTTTGGGGAGGGTTTTTGTGGGATTATAGCAAAAGGTCCGATACTGCATCTTACTTGAACAATCCTTTTTTAGTGGCTGGTGCAAATATTATTTTATAGATCTGTTTGAAATCTGCACCATTAGCTCAGTTGGTAGAGCAGCTGACTCTTAATCAGCGGGTCCCAGGTTCGAGTCCTGGATGGTGTACTTACTTTAAGGCTTCTAAAAACTTGAATAATAAGGATTTAGAGGCCTTTTTTATTTCTGGCCGCTAAAATTATCCATTTCTAATCTACCCCTTAATTACCCTCAAAACCCCTGTTTTGGTGGACAGGTGTCCACCGAGTGGACACTTTGGTGGACACTTTATACCTCAAAACCGAATACTATAACTATACAACCTGGGGGTTTAATTAAGCTGAAAAAGGGCTGATTTTATGCTGTGAGATTACGCCTGAATTTGAGGTTCATACTTTTATCAGGTTATGGATTCTTAAAAGAACTGCTGTGACAAAACGTGACTTGGATGGACTTGCCTGAATTTCCTTTTACCTCGGAGTTAATTTTTTTGAGAATTTTATAGTTGAATTGATGACAGGTTACGGATTCGTAAGAGAGGTGCTTTGACAGGAAGGTGACTCAATTGCTCTTTTCCCACCCAAAATGGTATAATCTGTAGTTGTTAATATATCTTATTAATAAAGTGGATTTTTTAAAGTAGAGCATGATGCAATTCGACATGC